>NZ_JBSFJF010000008.1:0-185715 GCF_053597915.1 Streptomyces sp. NPDC001219
GGGGGGGGGGGGCGGGGGCCCCCCCGCGGGAGGCCGGGTCACCCGTAGGTCCGGGGGAGGGGCCCCGGGTGACCCGGCCGGCTAAAGGGGCCCGGCCGAATCGGCGGGCCGGGGTGGCAGAGGCAAGGGTGCCGCGACGTGCGGAAAAACAGCCTTGGCCGCCCCTGCCGTGCCGGTCGCGCGTAAGACGCGCAGCGCACATGCGACGGGCCGTCCGCTGGGCGTGACGCCGCCAATGACGGGCGCAGTCCGGCCCGGCACTCCCTGCATTGTTGATGATTCCCAGGATTCTCTCGGGGCCGCGGCGGTCAGGGGTCAATCCTGGTATGGCAAGATCACCTGCGCTATCCGGATCACGCGGATTGCTGTCCCGATTGCGCATCTCGGCGGTGGAGGTTTACGTGCCCGCTGAAAAGTCCCCCCTCGCAAATCACCAGCGGTTCCATACAGCGGACATTTGGGAGGCGCGGGCCGAGGTCGGCCGCGCCTTCTGTCCGCATGAGCTGCGCATCACGCGGCGCTCGGCGACGCTCGACGCCCGGCTGCACGGAACACCCTTCGACCGGACAGGTCTCTATTACCTCGATTACGGAACGGAAGTCCGGATCACACCGGGAGATCTGGAGAGCTTCTTCCTTGTCCAAATCCCGCTCGCCGGTCATGCCGAAATCACCTGCGGCCGCGAGGAGATCATTTCCTCCCCGGAACTCGCTTCTGTCCCCTCTCCGACCGGAATGTTGGACATGCGCTGGGGTGACGGCAATCCGCAGCTGATCGTGTGGTTCGACCGATCGTCACTGGAATCGCACCTGGGCAGTTTGCTCGGCCGCACCGTGCGCCGCCCGATCCACTTCTCACTCGGTATGAACCTCACGACCCCGGGCTCCCGGTCCTGGCTCAACATCGTCGACCTCATGCGCCGGGAGGCGGAGGGGCCTGGTGGCATGACAAGCCAGCCCGTCGTGACACAACAACTTGAATCACTCCTCATGACCCAGCTGTTGATGGCCCAGCCCAACAACTACACCTCGGCGCTGCTCGGCGAGCAGCCGCGCGTCGCGCCGCCCGCGGTCCGCCGCGCCATGGAGGTCATCGAGGGACACGCCGCCGAGCCGCTCACGGTCGCGGAGATCGCGGAATACGTCGGCGTCGGCGTACGGGCCCTTCAGGAAGGCTTCCGCAGACACCTCGACACGACACCGCTCGCGTACCTGCGAGAGGTCCGCCTGGACCGCGTACGCAAGGAACTCCTGGCCTCCGACCCTGGTACCACGACCGTCACCGCCGTCGCCTCCCGCTGGGGTTTCCTGCACCCGGGCCGCTTCTCCCTCGCGTACCGCCAACAGTTCGGGGAGTCGCCTTCGGAGACGTTGCGGTCATAGGGGAAAGTCGGCAGGGGCGCCAGGCTGGGGCGGGGCAGCGGACCAGCTTCGGTGGTGCTCGCTGCGCCCCCCATCTCGACGAGGTCTTCCAGGCCCCGGGGCGCCGTGCAACCGGTCCAGGCCTTGGAAGATCACGCAATCGCAGCAGGTTTCATGAACTCCGGGAGCGGGGCGAACACCGGCTCCCTTTCGTGCCGGTGTGCACTCGCCGCCCTGGTGGTGGTCATGGCGTCAGGTCGAGAAATTCCCAGTGTGCTTGAGGCTGCGCGCCGCTGAGCCATTTTCTGACCCACGTCCTGCACGGTCCACGTCGCGTGGTTGAGTTCCGGCCTGAGCAGAGTGTCCTGCCCGGTACTCAGCAACTCGCCGCCATTCAGGGTGTCTTCGATATCGCGCCATACCTCCATCGCCCACGCCCGTCCCGAACGAAGCTTGGCTTCGGCGGTCGCGTACTCCGCGTGGAAGTGCGCGGTGTCGACGGCGGCATTACGTGTACCGGATTTCGTCGCGGCGACCAACTTGAATTCATCGAGCAGGCGCCGCCCGAGACCGAACGCCCAACCGGTGTGCGATGGCGGGCATGTTGACCAATCCGAGGCGATGGATCGCGCCACCGTTGGCCGGGCTCGTCATCGTGGCGAGATATGTGTGCGTCGCCGGGACAAGCACATCGGCAGAGGGCCTCGCGGTCAGGTCGCCGCCCCGGCGGCCTCGGTGACCGCCTGCGCGAAGGCCTCCGCCTGCGCGGAGGGCCGGGTGCGGTGGCGGATGAGGCCCAGTTCGGAGTCGGGCAGGCCCTGCACGGCGACGAAGGTGAGGGAGTCGTGACGTCCGTGGTAGTCGGCCGTGGACCGGCACAGCAGCATGGCGCCGCGGTTGGCCGCCGTCAGACTCAGTCCTTCCTGGAGCGTGTTGACGCTGGGACCGGCCGGTATGGGGAGGCCGCCCGGGGTCAGGCCGGGGGCCTGGGCCCGCCGCCAGTACTCGGGGGCGCCGCCGTCGATGCCGATGAGCCGGCAGTCGGCGAGTTCCTCGGCGGAGAGCGAGTCCCGGGCGGCGAAGGGGTGCCGCACGGACACGGCGAGGGTCTGCGGCTGCCGGGAGAAGACCGGACCGAGGACGAGGTCGTCCTCGGCCACCGGCAGCAGAACCACCGCGCAGTCCACCTCCTGGCGGCGCAGCGGCCCGAAGGGGTCGGAGAGCGGGATCTCGACGATGTCGATCGCGCAGTCGGGATACCGGTCCCCGAACCGTGTGATCGCCTGGCTGAGGTAGTCGTCGACGGTGCCCTGGAAGCCGATGCGCAGCTCCCCGCCCGTGCCCCGCGCAGCGGCCCTGGCCTCGTCGACAGTGGCACGCAGGGCGTCGTACGCGGGGCGCAGGCCCACGAGGAAGCTCTCGCCCAGCGGGGTCAGGCGCACTCGGCGGCTGGTGCGTTCGACGAGCGGGGCGCCGATGCGGCTCTCCAGGGAGCGCAGCAGCTGGCTGACCCGGCTCTGGGAGACGTACAGCCGCTCGCCCGCCCGTCCGAAGTGCAACTCCTGGGCGAGCACGAGGAATGTCTCCAGCTCGCGTATCTCCAGACCGCTCATGGTTTCCCTTCTGCACCGCCGCTCCGCGCCGGCCGATCGAGTAGTCACGCTTATCGAAGGATGAGGGATCGGCCGTTGTTCCCGCAGGTCGGGGCGGGTTGGCTGGCCGCATGGCACAGACTGAGGAAATTGCAGACACCACCGGGGTGCCGGAGCGCTCCGCGACCCGCGGCTGGCTGGGCGTCGCGGCGGTCGCGAGCGCGACGTTCACGGTGGTGACGTCCGAGATGCTTCCCGTGGGCCTGCTGACGCCCATCGGGGACGCGCTGAAGGTGACCGAGGGCACCGCCGGCCTGACCCTGACCCTCACCGGCCTGGTCGGTGCGGTGTCCGCGCCGCTGCTGACGCCGCTGTTGGGGCGGTTCGAGCGGCGGACGGTGCTCTGTGCGCTGATGGCGGTCCTGACGGTGGGTAACCTGCTCGCGGCCTGGACGCCGAACTTCGCGGTGATGGTGGCCGCCCGCGTACTGGTCGGCATCGGTATGGGCGGCGTCTGGGCGATCGCGGCGGGCCTGGCGGTACGTCTGGTGCCGCCGAAGTCGATCGGCTCCGCGACCTCGTTGATCTTCAGCGGTATCGCTGTGGCCTCGGTGCTCGGCGTCCCGGCGGGCACGTACATCGGCGAACTGGCCGACTGGCGACAGGCGTTCGTGACCGCGGGCGCGCTGGCGCTGGTGGTACTGGTCGCCCTGGCGGTCCTGCTGCCGCGGTTGCCCGCCCAGCAGGAGGTGCGGCTCAGCGGTGTGATGCGGCTGTTCGGCGAGGCGCGGGTGCGGACCGGACTGGCCGTGGTGGCGCTGCTGGTCACCGGCCACTTCGCCGCTTACACATATGTGCGCCCCGTGCTGGAGGAGGTCTCGGGCGCGAGCGCAGGGATGATCGGCACGCTGCTTCTCGTGTACGGAATCGCCGGCATGGCGGGCAACTTCGCGGCCGGCGCGGGCGCCGGCCGGTCCCCGCGCTCCACCCTGCTGGTGGTCAGTGCGGTACTGGCGGCCACGGTCGCACTGGTACCGGTGCTCGGCGGCTCCGTCCTGACCGCCGGTGTGCTGCTCGCCGTCTGGGGAATGTCCTACGGCGGCGTGTCGGTCAGCACCCAGACCTGGCTGCTGGCTTCGGCTCCCGAGGCGCGCGAGGCCGCCTCCTCGCTGTTCGTCGGCGTCTTCAACGGGGCGATCGCTCTGGGTGCACTGGCCGGTGGGCTGGCCGCGGACGGCGCGGGGGTCACCGCGGCGATGTGGCTGGGCGGCGGGCTCGCCGTCGCGGCCCTCGCGGTGACGGCGCTGGGCCGGGCCCCCTCGTCCGGGCACTTCTGAGACCGGGCGCCACCGAGAGACTGTCGGGTGGCTGATCGCAAAGCCTGGACGTGAGCAAGGTCGCTGATGTGAGGTTCACCAGCCCGGACCGGGTCCGCGAGGTGAGCCACAACGTCGACGCCGACGACTTCGAGGCGCTCTACCCCAAGTAGAGGGGGGACTTTGTGGCCGACCTGGCGGGCAAGCACCGTAGCTGAGTGGCCGGTTGACCCGGGTAGCGGCGTCGATGACGCCACCTCCACCCGGGTCTGCGGTGGTTCTCAGGCGGCTCCTTCGGCGCGCTCCCGTACACCGTTAACCCAAAGAGGAACTCCTGGCCGAAGTTCAGCAGCTAATCCAGGCGGTGTCAGATCTCGGAAGACTTCGGTGGGGCCATGGCTGCTGTGAGCGCTGACCGGGGCGCGGATCTGATGGCCGGGCAGGACAGTGGCGCTGTGACGGCGGTGCGGGTGTGGACGGCGACCGGCCAGTCGGCTGGTCTGCCGGAGCCCGGTCTTCCTGAGCACGGCGACCACCGTGCTCAGGAAGACGCTGTGCCTCGCGGGCTCGTGACTTCGAGCAGTTGAGGCTGGGCTGGAGCGACGCTGGAACTGGTGGCCGGCCAGCCCCGAGCGGCTCTCGGGTCAGTGCTGTTGGAACCAGAGTACGAGCCAGCCGATGATCGCTGTCCCCAGTGCTGTTGACGCGCCGCGGACGAGGCCGGTTGTTGCCTCGCCCGACAGCCTCCGCAGCGCCCTTCGCCGGGTGGAGACGACAGGTGCGGCGGGGGGCTTCGTTAATCCGTGATTGCTCGTAGGCTCAAAGACGGACACGACGACTCCTTCTCACAGGTGATCGTGCTTCGGATACAGAACGGCTCCCTGTTGCAGCAGGGAGCCGTTCTTCCATTATCTCGCACAGGCTGGCCGAATGGCAGGGAAACAGCACGACGGGATAGCCTCCATCAGGCTGCTGACCTGCGTGAATAACGTTCCGTTGGCTTGATGTCGCAGAGAGTGGCTTGCCGTGAGTGAGGTGAGCCGTCGATTTGACTGGGTCTTCTCGCGGCAACGTGAGTCATGGCGAGGTGTCCCTGGACTCTCTGGGGCAAAGAGCTTGATGTGCCGTCGATTTGGCTGAGTCTTCTCGTGACAGCGTGAGTCATGGCGAGATATCCCTGGATCTTCTGTGTCAAAGGAGAGGGGAGACCATGGGGCGGGTCCTGAGGATGCCGAGCGAGGAACGTTTGCCTCCGGGGCCGCGGAGGGAGTTCGTGGAGGCCCTCTTCACCTACTACCGGTCAGCCTCCAGGCCGTCCCTGCGGAAGATCGCGGAGCTGATCCCGCAGAAGTGCCCTGATGTGACCGGGAGCCCGGAGACCGTGCGTCGCACGCTCCTTGGACTGTCCACTCCCGCTAAGTGGGGCACGGTCGACTCGATCCTCACGGTCCTGTGCGACCTGGCGCAGATAGAACCCGACTGGCCAACAACAGCTGCTGACGACCCGCGGGGAGTCGGCCCGACTTCCTCACCCAGGAAGGAGATCGAGAGGCTGTGGCACAGAGCGCTCGACGCCGATCCCCGAGCCCCTTGGGGTGAATCTCTGGAGGCCGGGCAGCGGCCACGTCCGCAGTCCGACGATGCCCCGTCGGGCGAAGACCTGTGGAGCACTCATCCGGAACTTGTGCCTGGCTATCGCCATGGCAATGAGCCTCCGCTGTGGCGCGAGTCCCTGGCGGCCGAGCACCGGGCCCGTCTACAGCCTGACGATGCCCCCTGGGATGACGACAACGACCCGTGGGGTGACCGCGACTGCTGGGGCGACGCTGCCCCCTGGGATGCAGGAGGTCTGTGGGATAGAGAGGACCTGTCGGGTACTTATGACGACGAACCTCCGGTTTAGACGTCGCGTTTTTATGGAGTGATCGTTCGTTGAACCGTGCATGATGAATCTGGTCGAGCGGTTGGTGCCGGACGAGTTGTGGGTGCTGTTCCGGCGGCTCGTACCGCCGACGGACATGAGGAGCCCTCAAGGGGGCGGCCGACGCCGGGCCAGGTCCTTTCAGAGCGCCGGGTTCTTGTGGGCGAGGGTCATGCGCAGGCCCGCAGCGGTTCCGCCAGTCGTCCCAGCAGCCCCGCGACCAGGGAGGTCTGGGCGGGCACCGTGTCGGGGTAGATGAACTCGCCCCGGGCGTGGGCGTTGTCACCGACCGCGCCCATGCCGCACAGCACGGGCAGGCCGAGGGCGGCGACGAAGTTGGCGTCGCTGGCGCCACCAACGGCGGCGTCGGGCAAGTCGCCGCGACCCTGCTCGCGGGTGACCTCGCGGGCGAGGCCGAGGAGGCGGGCGGAGGAGGCGGTCAGGGTCATCGGCGGCCGGTTCCAGGCGTGGTCGATCTCGATGCGGACGCGGCGGTCGCTGACCCTGATGGCGTCCAGCGCATCGTCGACCCGGAGCTGTTCGGCCTCGCTGCTGACCCGGATGTCGATACTGGCGGTGGCCTGCCCGGCGACGACGTTGGTGCCGGAGCCGCCCTTGAAGAGCCCGGTGTTGATCGTGGTGCCCTTGCCGGGCGCGGCGACGGCCGCGGCGGCGACCACGAACTCGGCCAGGGCGGTGATCGCGCTCGCCCCGTCCTGAGGCGCGAGCCCGGCGTGTGCCTCGACGCCGGTGGCCGTTACCCGGAAGATCCCGCAGCCCTTGCGGGCGGTCTTGACCGCACCGTGGGCGGTCGGCTCCATCACCAGCGTGGCGTCGGCCTTCCGCGCGAACTCCTCGATCACCGGCCGCGAGGACAGCGAGCCGATCTCCTCGTCGCCGTTGAAGAGAAAGGTGACGGTGGGCACCGGTACTCCGCTCGCCCTGGCCAGCTTCAGGGCCCAAATGCCTTGGACCAGGCCGGCTTTCATGTCGAAGATGCCGGGCCCGCTGAGCTTCTCCCGGCCGTCGTCGGAACCCTCCGGCTGCTCCCATCCGGCGAGGGCGCCGGTCGGCCATACCGTGTCGTAGTGGCCGACCAGCGCGACGTGCCCGGCGCCGGTGCCGGTGTAGGTCAGAGTGAGGGTGTCGCCGCATTCGCCGCCGGGATGGCGCTGTGCATGGTCGGGTTGGCCGAGTCGGTGGACGGCGAGCGCGTGCAGGAGGTCCAGGCCCGCCGCGAGGCCGGGCAGGTCGTAGCTGCTGGTCTCGTGGCGGACGAGAGTCAGGATGTCGCTGACGATCTCCGGCGAGACGTCCTGGGCGCGGGCGGTGAGGGCGGTAGCGGGAAGTGCGGTCATGGTCTGCTTTCTCGTACGGGGCCGGGGCGCAGAGGGCGGGGTCAGCTGACCCCGAAGGGGAGGCCCAGCAGGTACCAGGCCACGAAGAACGCGATCCAGACGCCCCAGACGACGGCGGCGATCGGGATCGTGAGGGAGGCCAGGGTGCCGATCCCGGCGGACTTGCGGTATTGCTGGATGAATCCCAGGGCCATCACGAAGTACGGGCTCATCGGGGTGACGCAGTTGGTGACTGAGTCGGCGACGCGGTAGACGGCCTGGGTGGTCTCGGCCTCGATACCGATGAGCATCAGCATGGGCACCAGCACCGGGGCGGCCAGTGCCCACAGCGCGGAGCCGCTCGTGATGACGAGGTTCATGAACGTGATCAGCACAGCGAGGGCGACCAGCACGGTCCAGCCGTGCATGTGCAGGTCACGCAGCGTCTCCGCGCCCTTGACGGCGAGGATGTTGCCGATGTTCGTCCACTTGAAGTAGGCGAGGAACTGGGAGATCGCGAAGAACAGGACGAGGATCGGCGCCATCGACCGGGTGCCGTCGGCCATCGCGGCGATGATGTCGCGGGCGGCGGAGAAGGCCCCGGTCATCCGCCCGTAGACGGTGCCGAGCACGGCGAAGAACACACCCAGGACGAGCGCCATCCCGCCGACCAGCGGGGAGTCGACGATGCCGCCGCCCTCGCCGCGCAGTGGTGAGGACGAGGGGACCATGGCCACCACCAGGAACGCTATGAGACCGAGAGCGACCAGCCCGGTCATGCGCAGCGCGCGGCGCTGCTGCCCGGTGACCTCGATCGCCTCCAGTTCTTCGGCGTCCGGCGCGGCGACCGGCTCGTCGGGCTCCAGGTCCCGGCGGCGGGCGAGGACCTTGTCGACGACGAGGGTGATCACCAGGGCCACCAGGACCGACGAGCCGAGCCCGAAGAAGTAGTTGGCCAGCGGGGTGACGACATAGTTCGCGTCGATGGTGTGGGCGGCGGCGGTGGAGATCGAGGACAGCAGTACGTCGGTGGTGGTGAGCGACGGCGAGGCGTCGTAGCCGGCGGAGACCGATACGTAGGCGACGATGCAGCCGAGCACCGGGCTGCGGCCCGCCGCACGGAAGATCAGTGCGCCGAGCGGCATGAGGGTGACGTAGGCGGCGTCGCCGGCGACATGGCTGACCATGGCCGTCATCGACAGGGCGAAGGTGAGGTACTTGCCCGGCACCCGCGCGACCATGCGGCGCAGCAGGGTGGAGAACAGCCCGCTCCTCTCCGCGACGGCGATGCCGAACATCACGGTGAGGATGGTGGCCAGCGGCGGGAAGGTCGCGAAGTTGTCGACGGCTCCCTCGACGGCCATGGTGAGGCCGTCCTTGCTGAGCAGGTTCTGCACCTTGATGATCTCGTGCGTGCCAGGGTGCACGGCGCTGACGCCGACCGCCGCCAATACGGCGCTGAGGACGGCGACGACCCCAGCGAGTATCCAGAACAGCCAGAAGGGGTTGGGGAGTTTGTTACCTATCTTCTCTATCGCCGCGAAGCTCCGGAACGCGGTGCGCAGGATTCTCGACTGTGGCTCGGTGGCCTGAGGCTGAGCGGAGGTGGCACTCATCGGTACCCCTTCGTGCTTCCGAGGGATGTTCCTGCGAAGAGTGGCATCCAAGTGAGAGATTCTCTAGCCTCTGGATGTAACGGTAGGATTAACCGGCAGTTTAAAGTGGGGGACCATGACCCGCCCTCTCCTCGACGAGCTCGACCGGCGCCTCATCGGCGCGCTGCACGTGGCCCCCCGGGCCGCCTGGGACGACATCGGCGGGATTCTGGCCGCCGACGCCAGCACGCTCAAGCGCCGTTACGACCGGCTGCACCAGGCCCGGATGGTCCGTGCGATCGGGCATGCCTACTGGGGCATGCACTCCACGGCGATGCCGGTCCACGTTTTCCTGGACATCACCGGCGAAACCCCGCTCACCGTCCTCCACCGGCTCAGCGATCTGCCCCACCTCCAGCTCCTGGCACAGGTCTCCGGCGACGACCCCCTCTACGCCGTCATCCACGCCCCGTCCGAGGCCGCTACCAGCGAGGCGATCGACCGGCTGTACTCCGTCCCCGGCGTGCGCCGTGTGAACGCCCTACCGGCCCTCAGCACCCTGCGCCGGGGTATGACCTGGGACCCCCAGTTCCTCACTGACGCCGAACGCGCCGAGCTGCTGAAGCTCACCGGCGCCAGCCGAGAGGGCGCCGCGACGGCGACACCCCCCGCCAAGCCGCTCACGGAGGCCGAACGCGCCGTGGTCGCCCAGCTGATCCAGGACAGTCGCGCATCCGCCGCGAGCATCGCCCGAGCGGCCGGCCTGGCCACCTCCACCGCGCACCGCGTCGTCCGCCGGGTCCTGGACGAGGGATGGGTCAAACCGCGCCTGGAGATGGTGTCGGAATGGCTCGGCTTCCAGACCCCCTTCCTGCTCCGCCTGCGAGTGGCCCCAGGCGGAACGCCCGATGTCATGCGTCGCATCGACCAGCTCCCGCAGACCCGGCTCGCCGCCCACGTCGCCAGCGACATGTCCGTCCTCGTCATGGGCCTGGTCACCGACCGCGCCGCCCTGGCGCTCTTCATCGACCACGAGCTGGCCAAGATCCCCGGCATCCTCGCCGTCAGCGTCGCCATCATGCTCGCCGAACCACGCCGCTACTGGCTGGACCGGGACCTGACCTCCGGTCTCGGCGCATTCCACGCGCCGACGCTGCTCTAAGACGTCGTTCAGTCGGTGAGTTGGCGGTAGCCGATGGGGGCCGCGGTCATGCCGACGAAGGCAAGGAGGTGCTCGGCCTTGCGCTCGAAGTGACGGTGCAGGCGCCGGCACCTGGCCGTCGGCCAGGACACCGTCCTCTCGACAACGCCGCAGGTGGCCGTAGTCGTAGCCCTTGTCGGCGTGGGGCGTGGGGCGTGGGGCGTGGGGCGTGGCCGGGCGTCGGTGGTGCCGGCCGCGTTGGGAACTCAACGAACGAGCACGCCATGAGCCCGGACCTGGTCGGGGAAGGCGAGCCGGGGCGCGCGGCCACGTCTGGCCCGCTTCCGGGGGGAGGGACCTCCGGGGAGCCCCGGTGCCGCGGAGCCGGTTGGGCTCCGCGGGCCGCGCCACCGCTGCCGGGCGGCGAGGTTCAGGGTATGTCGTGCACCTGGATGGCGGCGGCCGGGCAGACGGCGGCCGCTTCACGGGTGAGGTCGTGCTGCTCGTGCGGGGGTTCCGGCTCCAGGAGGACGACGATTCCGTCCTCGTCGCGTTGGTCGAAGACCTCGGGGGCGATCAGGACGCACTGTCCGGCGCCGCAGCACTTCTCCTCGTCAACGGTGATCTTCATATGGGGGTCTCCTTCTGTCGGGGGGCGTACGTGTGCTGTCGTGCCGTCACCAGCGGACGGGGACCTCGCTGAGACCGCCGACCAGCAGTCCTTCCAGGCGTTCGAGGTCGGTGGCGGGGACGTCCAGTTCGAGGGAGGGGAGTCTGCGCAGCAGGACTTCGAGGGTCACCTGGAGTTCGGTGCGGGCCAGTGCCTGGCCCAGGCAGGAGTGGGGTCCCGCGCCGAAGGCCAGGTGGGGGTTGGGAGTGCGGGCCAGGTCCATCTCGGCGGCGTTCTCGAAGGCGGTCTCGTCCCGGTTCGCCGCGGCCATGGCGCACACCACCGTGGTCCCGTTGGGGAGGACCTCGCCCCCGATCTCGACATCCTCGGTGAGGTAACGCCTCAGGCCGAACCCACCGTTGGCGTCGAAGCGCAGCGCCTCCTCGACGGTGCTGCGTACCAACGAGGGGTTCTCCAGCAGCCGTTCCCACCGGGTGCGGTCGGCCAGCAGCATGGCGACCATCTTGCCGATCATGTTGGCCGTCGTCTCGTGCCCGGCCACCAGCAGAGAGATGCCGGTGCCCAGCAGCTCGGCGTCCGTCAGCGCCTCACCATCGCGGCTGCTCTCCTCGATCAGGGTGCTGAGCAGGTCGTCGGTGGGCTCGGCGCGTTTGGCGGCGATGTGGCCGGCCATGTAGGCCACGAGTTCGCCGACCGCCGTCTGCCGCTCCTGTGCGGAGTACCGGGTGAGGTTGAGGAAGTTGTCGGACCAGTAGGAGAAGCGGTCCCGGTCCTCGGCGGGCACGCCGAGCATGCCGCAGATCACGTAGACCGGCAGCGGGAAGGCGAAGAGCGCCTTGAGATCGCCGGAGTTGCCGCGCCCGGTCATCTCGTCGAGGAGCTGGTCCGCGATCGCGGCCATCTGGGGCCGCAGGGCGGCCATGCGCTTGGCGGTGAACCACTTGCCCACCAGCCGGCGCCACCGCTGGTGGTCCTCTCCGTGCCTCGGCACGGAGAAGAGGGACTCCGAGGTGTCCGCTGCGGCCGACGTCGTCGCTGCCTCCTGTGGATTTCCGGTTCCACGGACGAGGTCCTGCCGGGTGAAGCGGGGGTCCGCCAGCATCTCCCTGACGTCGTCGTAGCGGGTCAGCAGCTTGGCCTGGCTGCCGTCGGGCACGGTGATGGTGGCCACCGGGCACGTGCCGCGCAGCTCGGCCCACTCGGCGGCAGGCTCCAGCGCGGTCTCGTAGGCGAGCGGGTACTTCAGTGTCTGCTCGTTCGGGCTCATGTGCTTCTCCATTCACGGGAATTGACGGGAATCGACGGGAGCGGGGTGTGGGTGCCGCCTACGGGCGCTGACCTTGCACCCGCTTCACACGTCTGTCTGTGCGGCTGTGGAGGGCTGCCGGGCCTGGTGCGGCGGGTCATGGTGCGGCGGGTCATGATCCGGAGCGGACCGTGGTTGGCGGCTGTCCGTTCCGCGGAGCGACGAGGTGCTTCTGGCGCAGCAGCCGGGCCTGTTTGGGCATGTTCCAGCCCAGGACGCCGGTCACCTCGCCGTTCTCCCGGTACACAGCGACGAAGCGTCCCTGGGCCGGGTCGCCTTCGGCGATGTGGGTCTCGGCGGCCGGGGTGGGCAGACCGTGCACCTGGAGCTTGGCGTCGTACTGATCGGTCCAGAAGTAGGGCGTCGGAGTGTAGGGACGTTCGGCGCCGAGGAGGTTCGCCGCGACGACCTGGGCCTGCTCGGTCGCGTTGGTGCGATTCTCCAGGCGCAGCCGCCTGTCCAGCCCTTTGTGGTGCCAGGACGCCGCGTCTCCGACGGCGTAGACACCGGGGGCGGCACGGCAGTAGGCATCGCACTCCACGCCGTCGCCGAGCGCCAGCCCGCTGCCTTCCAGCCACTCGGTGGCCGGCCGCGCCCCGATCGCTACGACGACCGTGTCGGCGCGCAGCACCTCCCCCGAGGCCAGACCGACCCCGCCCACCCTGCCCCCGCTGCCGGCCAGGGCCTCGACAGCGACCCCGAGGCGCAGATCCGCCCCCCGCTCGGTGTGGAGACGCGTGAGGAAGCCCCCCACCCTGCCACCGACCTGACTGCCCAGCAGGACGGACCCGAAGCCCGCGAGCGTGACCTCCACGCCCATGCCACGGGCCGAGGCGGCGATCTCCGCACCCAGCACCCCCTCGCCCACCACCACCAGGCGGCGACCGGCCGCCAGGTCACTGCGCAGCGCCAGCGCGTCGTCGAGGGTGCGCAGCACATGCACTCCCGCGAGTTCCTCCTGGTCCGGCAATGTTCGGGGGCGCAGCCCGGTGGCGATGACCAGCGCATCGCCACGCACCACGCGACCCGTGGCGGTGGTCACCGCACGCTCTGCCGCGTCGCACATGACAGCCGACTCAGCGCGAATGAACTCCGCCTCCAGCGAGGCGAGATGCTCCTGCGAGCGCAACTGAGTCCGCGACGGTTCCCAGGCGCCGGTCAGCACCTGCTTCGACAACGGCGGGCGGTCATAGGGGAGATGACGTTCGGCGTCCAGGAGGGTCAGCCGTCCCTCGTAGCCCTGACGGCGCAGCGCCTCCGCTGTCGCCAGGCCGGCCGACGAGCCACCGACGATCACCACCTTGCCGGGGCGGGTCACCACGCCGCGCCCGCCAGGTCCACGGAGCCCCGAGGGGAAGCCGCTCCGGGAAACGGGCCTCGGTCAGTTCGGTTCCACATGTGAACGACTGCCTTCCTCACTTCATTCGACAGGGATCTGCGCGGCACGGTCGGCGTGCGACGGGACGGGGTCTCACGGGCCTGGGCGGAAGCCCGGTGCCGCAACCTCGATCCATTCCCGACACCTGTAGGTTAACCGACAGCTGTCGTATTGCAAGGGGCTGTGGACAGTGGGGCTGTGTCAGCGAGGGGTGGATTGTGCACGCGGATGCGCCGGGTCCGGCGGCTCGGGATCTGGAGTGCGCGGCGGCAGGGGGGGGGACTTGGGGGCACAGCGAATGCGGGACCCCAAGCCCCTCTGTGCAGACTGATGGGTGAAAGTGCACATCAGGCGAAAGCGCACATCAGGGGAAGGGCGCCGCGCCGACCGGGTGGGCGCCGGGCCGGTGGGGGCCGCCGCGGGAGGGGCGGAGAACTGATCGCAGTGCGCGAGGCCGGCGGGGTTACGGAATGAGCGCACGCACACCGTTCGCGCGCAACGAGGGGCGCAAGCGGGGGTTGCGTAAGGCGGGTCAGGGAGGGGTGGCGCCGGGCGGGAGCGGTGTCATCGCCTCACGGGTGCAGCTCGCTCCGGCGCCGGGTTCTCGGCCGGCGGCCCTGCGGGCGGGGTCGCTCAGGCCGGCCGGGCGAGCGACGAGGCGACCAACTGCGGCCAGATCGCGGTGGCGAAGCGTTCCGGCGTCCCGGGGCAGCCGCGGTGGAGCCAGTCTGCGATGGCGCCGAGAAGGGCTCCGGAGACAAAGGCGGCCGCGGAGTCGTCCGTACCGCCCTCGGGGTCGGTGAGCCGGGCGGAAAGTCTCGGCCGGATGGATTCCGTCATGCGCTGCAGGAGGTGGTTGATCACCCGGGCGCTGCCATCTGCGCCGAGGAGGGCCTCATAGAGCGCGCGATGTTCGGCGACATGGGCGAACACCGCTGTGAGGGAGGGGTGCACGCCCTCCGTCGGGGACTCCCCGGTCACCGAGAGCGCCGAGGTGGCGGAGAGCAGCTGGTCGAACATCTCCGTGCAGGCCGAGGCGGCCAGGTCATGCACGTCTGTGTAGTGCTCGTAGAAAGTCGAGCGGTGCACGTCGGCGCGGCCGGTCACGTCGGAGACCGCGATCTGGCTGAGGTCGCGGTCGCCGATCAATTCCAGCAGTGCGCCCTCCATCGCGGTACGGGAGCGGCGGGAGCGGCGGTCACTCTGCTGAACGGGCACGGAGTCATTGTAGTGTCACCCACACCTGTGGGATACCCGACAAGTGTCGGATTCATGCGAGACTTCGCCGGAACGGCATCTCCGGCGGTTCACGAAACCCGCCGTAGCCCCGCACGCCCCCAAGCCCCCGGCAGTTCTGCCGGCCATCGAGAAGGTGGAAGACATGAGCCAGTCAGTAGTCGTCGTCATCGGTGTCGGCGGGATGGGAGAGTCCATCGCCCGCCGTCTGGGTCCCGGAGCCCGGCTCCTGATCGCTGACTTCAACGCCGAGGCCCTGGAAGCCGTCCGTGCGCAGTTGGAGAAGGACGGGTACGCCGTAACGGCCGCCTCGGTCGATGTCTCGTCCCGGGAATCCGTCTGCGCGCTGGCTCGCCGGGCCGCCGACCTCGGTCCGGTGCGGACCGTGGTCCACACGGCCGGACTCTCGCCCGCGCAAGCGTCCGTCGCCGCCATACTCGCCGTCGACCTGTTGGGAGTCGCACTCGTGCTGGAGGAATTCGGCCAGGTCGTCGCCCCAGGCGGTTCCGGCGTGGTCATCGCCAGCATGGCCGGCCACCGGAACTCCGGGCTCTCCGGCGAAGAAGCCGTGCAACTGGCCACGACGCCAGCCGACGAACTGCTCTCCCTCCCTGTCGCGTCCGAGGAACGATTCTCCGACCCAGGGGCGGCCTATACCTTCTCCAAGGCAGCCAACCTGTTGCGGGTGAGGGCCGCGAGCTCCACCTGGGGCGCACGGAACGCCCGGATCAACTCCGTGAGTCCCGGAGCGATCGCCACCCCCATGGGGCAGGCGGAACTCGCCGGCGAACACGGGGACCAGATGCGGAGGATGATTGCCGCCTCCAACGCCAAGCGAGCCGGGACAGCGGCCGACATCACCGAGGCCGTCGCTTTCCTCGTCGGCTCGTCAGCAAGCTTCATCTCCGGCACCGACCTGCTCGTGGACGGCGGCGTCACGGCACTGGCCGTCGGCTGACAAGATCGCTGCCCAGGTCTTCAGCGATGTCTACGACCGCTACATCGCCGGCGAGGTGGAAGAGCCCCCGTCCCCACGCATAGCGGTCCAGGTGGCCGCGCTGCTTGAGCGGTGGTGTGACCTCACAGAGGACGAGGAGGACACCTCGACTGGTCGACCGGTCCGTTGATCAGCGAGACCAGTGGTGGCGCACGGCCGAGGAGGCATCGGCGTACGCGGCAGCCGTGGCAGGGGCCATGGGCTTGGTCTGCTTCGACGTGCAGCAGGACCGGCTCAGGCCGTGAACGGGGCCGCCAACCGGCGGTAGAGGCGGTCGAGATGAGGATTGCGGCTATGCCGACGAAGGCGAGGTGCCGTTCTTCACCACCCACCTCACGTAGGCCATCGATGCCTCTGCGGTGCGTTGCCAACAGGTCGGAGTGCTTGCCGAGTTCGAAACGGCGCATAGCTGTGGAACCGGCTTCCCGCCCGTTGTCATGGGCGACTTCAACGCATGGCCGGACCCCGATGAGGCACGGCAGTTCGGCAGTTACAAGACGGCACCTGCCGTCCCTGGCCAGGTCTTCCTCGACGTGTGGGAGTACGCAGACCCGGCGCAGCCGTCAGCGACCTGGAACGCGGCCAACCCGTACGTTGCGGCTGGACTCGAACTCTGTGTCCGCGTCGATTACATCCCACCGCGAGGCAGGTTCGGGCCGCACATTTCCGCACTTGTTCGTCACCCCGCGTCTAACATCCGGGCACTGTCTTGGCGTTCGCCACCTGAACCTGTAAAGGGGCATGAAATGTGTTGCTTCGCGTTCTGGCGTCGCCCAGGTCTGGGTGCTCCTTGAGCAAGGTCGGATAGCTGGCGGTCCGGTGCTTCCACCGCTTCCCGCGGCCATCGGAAAACCAGATCATGTCGACTCTCATTTCGGTGTCCGGCGTCCAGGAGCGGCCGAGTTCGTCCCGCACCATCTTGGCCGGGAAGGTGATCTTGGAGCACGGTCCGACGGTGGCGATCTGCAACACATAGGGCACACCCGGAGCTGAGGCTCCTTTGCGGTGCGGGCCAGGGATCGCGGTGATCACGACGTTTACGCTCGTCACAGGGTCCTTGGAACGGTTCGAGATGACCCCGGTACTCCCGCCGCCCTTCTCCCGATAGGACCAGGCGGAAACGAGATCCGCTTGCTTGCGGTCTTTTGCTTCGGCGTCCTCTCGGGACTGGTCCAGCTGATCCTCTGAGACTTGCGCAGAGTAGTAGGTGCTGATTCCAGTGAAGAGGAGTCCTCCGGCCGCGGTAATCATCGTGAAGGTCGTGGCGAGTTTGGCCCAGTCGGTATGGTGCCGCGGGGATTCCTGTGCGCCCTCCCGGCTTGCGCGGGCCGAGGCCTGTTCCCGCCTCATACACCTACGCGCGCGTCGGAGAAGTGCTCGCTGGTCTCCGCCACGACTCACTTGATCCCCCCGGCCCTACCGAGATGCTGCTGCTTGGAGGATACGTACCCATCGAACGGCGACAGCATCGGGAAATCTCACTGGACGCCGGTGCCTCGCCTCCGACGACGAACGGCTGGTTTCTCTCAGCGCCGCTTGCGGCAAGACAGGGCGGCCGCCCATCGCGCGGCGGGCCCGGCCTGCGGCCGTCCGGTGCGGGCGCCGAGTACTGCCTGGGCCGCGAACCAAAGTCCCACGATGCCGCGACCAGCGGCCGCCGAGGTGATGCGGCCGAGGTGTGGCGCGCGGTGGGTAGAGTGCTTCATGAGGCCGGTGTGGTGTTCCGGCCTGTTCCATGGCTACTGAGGAAGTGTGCTGTGCCGCGTACGACGTTTCAGCCCGAGGCCCTGTTCCCCAGCCGTCCTTGGGGGTTTTCCCAGGTTGCGGTTTCGCCGCCCGGGAAGATCGTCAACATCGCGGGGCAGGTCGCGTGGGACAGCAACCACGAGGTGACGGCGGTGGGGCGGGAGGCGCAGCTTCGCCAGGCGCTCCAGCATGTGTTCATCGCTCTCGAGGCGGTCGGCGGCAGCCCGGATGACATTCAGATCCTCCGGCTCTACCTTCCGAACTTCGAGTCCGGTCCCGAGGCGGATGTGATCGGCCGCGTCCTGGTCGATGTGTTCGGAACGGAGAACCCGCCCCCGTCCTCATGGATCGGGGTGCAGGGCCTGGCGCAGCCCGAGTACCTCGTCGAGGTCGAGGCCATGGCGGTCGTTCCGGAGTAGAAGCGGGAGGGAACGGCGGCACGACCTCGCACGGTTTCCGACGGCGCGGAGCGAGCCTGAGCGTGTATGCCGGGCTCCCGTGTCCGCACCCTGTGCTTGCCTGGCCGAGCACAGCGGCCCCGATCACCGGGGGAGACCGCCGCCGAGGGTGAGTCGCGCGTCGCTGGCGGCCTCCGCGAGAGCACGACCGCTGCGCTCCAGCCTTTCGATCCAGGCCCGCACGGGAATGAGGGCCCGTCCGTCAGGAGCGGCCCGGCCTCGATCAGAAGGAGGCGGCGCATGGTGCTCACCATGCCGCTGACGTGATCCGGGGTCACGTCGTCCGTCAGGGGGCGGCGTGCTTCTACCTGCCTCACAGGTCGCCCTGCCTCGGCCGGGTCCGGCACAAGCGGGCCGGACCGGCCGCCCTGATCGCTCCTGCTGCCCTCCGAGATCCTGCTGCGGCGCCGGGCCGCCTCTGGCCCGAACCTTGCCAGTACTCGTTCCTCTGCCTTTCGGCGGGGCCTCTGCCTTTGGGTAGAGGCGGGTCGTCCCCAAGGCGCAGGGTGTCCCCGAAGAATGACCCCGATAATCGGCGTTATGCCGTCCAGCGCTCCGCCTGCCACCGAGAACCGCCGTATCCGAAGCCCCCTCGCCGGGCCAGGGGAGAGCGGATGGCAGCTGTTGCGGGCGGCGGGTGAGGCGGTCCTGGCCGGGGCGCTGGTGCTGCTCGTCCACACGGTTGAGTCGAAGGTCGATGAGAGGCTGCAGGGCGGAGCGGTGGCCCTGGGGCTCGTCGGGATCGCGCTGGTGCTGGTGCGGCGCCGCTTCCCGGTGGTCAGCGTGCTCGGGCTGGCGGTGTTGATGGGTGTGATGCCCGCCGTGGCGCTGCTGACCGCGGTAGCCGCCTACACCGCGGCCCGCCAGTTGGAGACGCCGCGGCAGCGAGCCGGGCTGTTGCTCGGTGCGGCTGCCGTAACGGTGGCCACCTGCGTGGTGTCCGCGCCCGTACTGGAGATGGGCAGCAGGTCGTTCGGTCTCATGCTGAGTGCGGTGCTCGCCACCACCACGGTGGTCATTCCCGGGCTGGTGGGCACCGTCGCGGGGCAGCAGGATCGGCTGCTGCGGGCGTTGCGGGAGCGGGCGGCCGCTGCCGAGGAGGCGCGGCGGCTGACGGACAGCGAGTCGCGGATGCGCGAGCGGTCGCGGATCGCGGCGGAGATGCACGATCTGGTCGGGCATCGCCTGAGCCTGGTCTCCTTGCATGCGGGCGGGCTGGAGATGGCGCTGTCCAAGGAGGCGCCCGGACTGCGGGACGAGGCCGCCGTGGTGCGCCGCGCCACCCGCGACGCGATGCAGGAGCTGCGGGAGGCGCTGGGCGTCCTCGGCCCGCTGGGGCGGGACACCGGCACGGAGGCGCTGACCGATGCGACGGGCACCCGCGCGGACATCGAGGCGCTGGTCGAGGAGTCACGCGGCGGCGGTATCCCCGTCGCGTTCACCTGGGAGGGGCCCGATCTCGACGCCCGGCCGGCCCGGGTGCGGCGGGCGGTCCACCGGGTGGTGCGCGAGTCGCTCACCAACGTCCACCGGTACGCGGCCGGGGCCCATGTGACCGTCTCCGTCCGGCACGCCGACGAGCGGGTGGAGGTAGGGGTGCGCAACGGTGTGCCGCCATTGCCGCCCACCGCCACGACCGGGCTCGGCTCCGGGCGCGGGCTCACCGGGCTGCGGGAGCGGGTGACGCTGCTCGGCGGCGGCCTGGAGGCGCACCGGACGCCCGGTGGCGGCTTCGCCGTGGCGGCCGATATTCCCGCCGCCCCCGGGCCCGGCGCGGAGGCGGCGGACACGGCCCCGTACGAGAGCAGGCCGGCCGCCGTCGACGGGCCCGGCAGCGGGCTCCTGGCCCTCCAGCGGCGCCTGGCCGGCGCCGTCACCGGGCTACTCGGCCTGGCGGGGGTGGGCGGGATGATGCTCTTCGGGGTCGTGCTGGTGGCCTTTGCCCACGACGGTTCGGAGGACCGGAGCCCTGAGAAGCCCCGGGTGGGGATGGCCAGGGAGCGGGTGGAGCGTGCCGTGGCACCGGACGACCACGGGGCGCGCGCGGCTGCTGCCGGGCGCGAGCCGCCGCGGCCGGCTTCCGCCACCGACTGCCTGTATCCGTATCCGGGCGGGATTCCCGAGGGCGGGCGGCTGGAGATCGTCCGCTACTGCTTCCGGTCCGACATCTTGATTGCGATCGACCGCTTCACGGTCCCCATGGTGACCGAAAAGCCGACTGAACCACCCCGTGGGAGAAGGACGCATGACTGACCAGGCCAACTGCACTGACTCCGGGGCAGGTTCCGTGATCCGGGTGCTGCTCGCCGACGACGAGGAGATGATCCGGCACGGCGTCCGGCTGATCCTCCGGCACGCCGACGGCATCGAGGTGGTGGCCGAGGCGGCCAACGGTGCCGGGGCCGTCCGGCTCGCCGCCGAGCACCGGCCCGATGTGGTGCTCCTCGACATCCGTATGCCCGTACTCGACGGGCTCGCGGCCGTCGAACCGCTGGTCGCCCTCGACCCCGCGCCGACCGTGGTCATGCTCACCACCTTCGGCGACGACGAAAATGTCATCCGGGCCCTGCGGGCGGGCGCCACCGGCTTCCTGCTCAAGGACGAGGGGCCGCAGGAGCTGATCCGCGCGGTACGGGCGGCGGCCGCGGGGGACGCGGTCCTCTCGCCCGGCGTCACCGGGACCGTCGTCCGGCGGATGCTGAGCGGTGGCGGGGCCGGAGCCGTGGCCGCCGCCTCGGACGGCAGGGTGGCAGGGCTGACCGACCGGGAGCGGGAGGTGCTGGTCATGCTGGGGGAGGGGCTGTCGAACTCAGAGATCGGCGGGCGGCTCGGTATCGGTGTGGGGACGGTCAAGACCCATGTCCGGTCGATCCTGGGGAAGACGGGGTGCGGCAGCCGGGTGCAGGCGGCCTTGTTGGTGCATCAGGCCGGGCTCATGGGCTGAGTCCCGGGCCGGGGCGTCGGGTCTCTCTTCGGGGAGAGGGGCGGCGGTCCGTGAGGGTGACACGGCCGTGGCGGGTCTGCCCTTCGGCAGGCGGCGTATTCCCGACCCGAGGGCGACGTATGCGGGGGTGGGCCGCGGCCACGATGGTCGGGAGTTCCGCACCGCACCACCGCGAGGAGTACCCATGTCGCAGCCCGTCACCCCCAACCCCGGCCTCCGGGTCCCCTTGGACGTCGCTGCGCGCGCAGCGGAGCTGACCAAGGTCTATGGCAAGGGCGAGACCCGCGTCGTTGCCCTCGACTCGGTCTCCGTGGAGTTCGGCCGTGGCCAATTCACCGCGATCATGGGGCCGTCCGGCTCCGGCAAGTCGACACTGATGCACTGCATGGCGGGGCTCGACTCGATCTCCAGCGGGTCTGCTCGTATCGGTGACACCGAGTTGTCCGGCCTGGGCGACCGGCAACTCACCAGGCTTCGGCGGGAGAAGATCGGCTTCGTCTTCCAGGCGTTCAACCTGCTGCCCACGCTGGATGCCCTGGAGAACATCACGCTTCCGGTGGACATCGCCGGCCGCAAGCCCGACCAGGAGTGGCTGGAGCTGATCGTGGGGACCGTCGGCCTTTCCGAGCGGCTGCGACACCGTCCGTCGCAGCTGTCCGGCGGCCAGCAGCAGCGCGTCGCCGTGGCTCGCGCGCTGGCCGGACGGCCGGAGATCGTCTTCGCCGACGAGCCGACCGGCAACCTCGACTCCCGTTCCAGCGCGGAGATCCTGGGCTTTCTGCGGGAATCCGTACGCGAGCTGGGGCAGACGGTCGTGATGGTCACCCATGACCCGGTGGCCGCCTCGTACGCGGACCGGGTGGTCTTCCTTGCCGACGGGAGGCTCATCGACGATCTGTCCGCCCCCACCTCAGAGGGCGTGCTGGATCGCATGCGGCGCTTCGAACAGGTGCGGACGCGCTGACGAGGCCCCCCGCACCGCCTCCCTTCCCGCTGGCTTCCCTGTCCCCACGGCGTACCCCCAGGACTGACACACCACCATGCTGCGTACAGCTCTGCGCAACGTCCTTGCGCACAAAGCCCGACTGCTCATGACCGCGCTCGCGGTCCTCCTCGGCGTCGCCTTCGTCTCCGGCACCCTTGTCTTCGGCGACAGTGTCGCCGGCTCCTTCAACAACGCCGCCGCCAAGAGCCTCAAGGGCGTGGCCGCCTCCGTACAGGCCGATGGCGCCGCCGGGCCCGGCGGCTCGGAGGACAAGCCGATCACCGTCCTTGACGCCGCGCTGGCGCGGAAGATCAGCGCGGTGCCCGGAGTCGCCTCGGTGCGCCCCACCGTCAACGGCGAGGCCACCCTGGCCGCCAAGGACGGCCGCCCGGTCAACGCCGACAACAACTCGTGGAACCTGGCCATCAATTACCTGCCCGGCAAGGACGGCAAAGACAGCCGCTTCCCCCTGGCAGCAGGCTGCGGTCCCGCGGCCGAGGGCGAGCTGGTGCTGGACACCAGGACGGCTGAGAAGACCGGCTACCGGATCGGCGACACCGTCCGCTTCGCCACCGACGGGCCTGCCCTGACCAAGAAGCTGGTCGGTACCGTCTCCACCGACGACCCACGGGTCGCCGCCGGGGGCACCCTCACCCTCTTCGACACCCCGACCGCGCAGAAGCTGTTCCTCCACGCCGGTCAGTTCGACGAGATCACGGTCGCGGCCAAAGCCGGTACCGATGAGCGTGCGCTGACCGACCGGGTGCGAACGCTGCTTCCCGAGAAGGGCGCCAGGGTCGCCAGCGGTGCCGAACTGGCAGCCGACCAGTCCGCACAGATCACCGCGGACAACGGGTTCTTCGCGAAGATACTGACGATTTTCGCCGGCATCGCGCTGTTCGTCGGGGTGTTCCTGATCGCCAACACCTTCACCATGCTCATCGCCCAGCGCAGCCGCGAGATCGCGCTGATGCGGGCCGTCGGCGCCTCACGCCGCCAAGCCGTACGTTCCGTCCTCGCCGAGGCCGCCCTCCTCGGCCTCGGCGCCTCCGCCGCCGGATTCGCGCTCGGCATCGGCATCGCCGCCGCCATGCGCCCGCTGCTCAACGCGACCGGCGCCAACTTGCCCGACGGGCCGCTGGTCATCACGTCCTCGACCGTTGCCTCTGCGCTCGCGGTCGGCGTCCTCGTCACCGTACTGGCCGCCTGGCTGCCGTCCCGCAAGGCCGCGAAGATCGCCCCCGTCGAGGCGCTCAGCAGCGTCGACCAGGTGCCGCCCGCCCGCGCCCTGGTGATCCGCAATGTGCTCGGCACCCTGCTCACCGGGGCCGGGGTACTGGTGATGCTCCACGTCTCCACCCTCGAGACCAACTCCCAGTCCCACGTGCAGATCGCCATGCTCGGCTCCGGGCTGACCATGAGCGGCATGATCGTGCTGGCCCCGCTGCTCTCCCGGCCGCTGATCACCCTGGCCGGCAAGGTCATCACCCGCTGGTTCGGCGTCAGCGGCAAGCTGGCCAAGGAGAACGCGCTGCGCAACCCGCGCCGCACCGCCGCCACCGCGTCCGCCCTGATGATCGGGCTCACCCTGATCACCGCTCTGACCGTCGCCGGGCACTCCACCCAACAGGCCATGGACAAGCAGATCGCCCAGGGACTGACCGCCGACTACAAGATCTCCAACAGTTCCCACCGCGGCAGTCTCGAACCGGGTGCGGCCGACAAGGTCGCGAGGGTGCCCGGGGTAGCCGCGGCCGTCCCCGTCACCTCGACGCGATTCGGCACCAAGAGCGGGCCCGCCGTCATCACCGGCACCGACCCCGAGGCGTTCGGCAAGACCGCGGAGCTCGACTTCCGCGCCGGGTCCCTGCGTGACATCGGCCCCGGGAAGATCGCGGTCTCCGACGAGTTCGCCGAGAAGGCCGGCCTCGAACTCGGCGCCACCCTCGACGTCGGCACTGACACCGGCAAGACCGAGAAGAAGCTGACAGTCGTCGGCGTCTACGCCCAGACCCGCACCGCGCAGGATGCGCTGGGCACACTCGCCGACGTCTTCCCGCACTCCGGCACCAGGAAGCTCGACAAGGTACTGGTCAAGGCCGAGCCCGGCAAGGACGCGGGCCTGGAGCGGAAGATCCGTGCCGCGCTCGGTGACAGCCCCCTGCTGAAGGTCCAGAACCAGGAGCAACTCATCAAGACGGAAGGCGGGGCGATCACCACGGCACTCAACATGATGTACGGGCTGCTCGCCATGACCGTCGCCATCGCGGTGCTCGGCGTCGTCAACACCCTGGCCATGTCGGTCTTCGAGCGCACCCGCGAGATCGGCATGCTGCGGGCCATCGGCCTCGACCGCGCCGGAATCAAGCAAATGGTCCGGCTGGAGTCGACGGTGATCTCCCTGTTCGGGGCTGTACTCGGGATCGGCACGGGCATCTTCCTGGCCTGGGCCGGAGGCAGCCTGATGGCGTCGTCGATGACGACGTACGAGATGGCGCTGCCGTGGGGGAGGCTGGGGATCTTCCTGGCGCTGGCCCTGGCGATCGGCGTCCTGGCCGCGATCTGGCCGGCCCGTCGGGCAGCCCGCCTGAACATGCTGCGCTCAATCCAGTCAACCTGAACCATGCGGCGGCACCCCGCCGAACGAGGCCGCGTGGGGGTACGTGTCGCCAAGCGCGGAGCCCCGAGCCGGCCCTGAACAGCTCCCGAAGAGGCCATCTGAAGAGCGGCGCGAACGACCAGCGGCCGACGCCGAGAAGCTCCCGACAGGTCAAGGAGATCCAGGTGTCCACACCGTGCAGGCCCTGCGCATCGAGACTGACGGCAGCGCACACTGGTGACGGGCGCCCTCGCCACCGCCGGCCACCTCCTCGGCCGAGAACACACCGGCCCCAGGTCACTGACCTGGGGCCGGTGCCGTGGAACCCGTCGGACATGGCCTAGTACTGCGATGGTCTTTGACCTGACGGCGGCGGTGAGATGGTCGTTCCAGCAGACGGCCGGGCCCCCGGATGCCCGGACTCACGGCCAAGGTGCGGACGTCTTTGAGATTTCGGTGTTCTGCCCGCGGTACGGATGGCGACATGAGGCAACTACCCTCCAGAGTCGTCTGGTTGGATGGTGGAAACCGCGCAGTTTCGGCTCTCGCCAGCCGTCTGGCAATGAACGGAGACCTGGTGGACACAGAGGTGCCGCGAACTGAAGGAGATGGCTTCGCGAGGCCGCTGCCTGCGATGAGCGGTGCCGTGGGGGAGCGCCTGGAGGACGGCGTCGAACTCGGCGACCCCTGGGCGGGGGTGGACGCGGCCGGCCTGGAGCGCGCCGCCAGGGCGCAGTACGAGCGGCCCGTGCCTGGTGTGGAGGACATGGCGTCGTATCTGGCGGCTCAGGTGTCCGACGATTCCCACCGGGACGTGGTGGGTCCCCTGCTCGACGGTCAGGGGGCCGGCGGCGTCGTCCTGAGACGCGGCGTGGTCGTCGCTTCCTGGGGGGACCCGGCACGGGTGGAAATGGCGTTCAGCGCGACGAAGAGTGTCCTGTCGCTGGTGGCGGGTGTGGCGTTCGATGACGGGCGGCTTCGACTCGACGAGCCGGTCTGCCGGTTGGTCGACCTGCCGCAGTTCGCGGGCGGGCACGGACGCGGGATCACGTGGCGCCATCTCCTGGATCAGACCAGCCAGTGGGAGGGCGAGCTGTGGGGGAAGCCCACGGCGGTCGACGCCCAGAGCACACGGGAGGGCACGGAGTCGGCGGGAGGCCCTCCCGGAGAGGGCTGGGCGTACAACGACGTCCGGGTGAACCTGACCGCCCTGGCACTCACGGCGCTCTTGCGGCAGTCCTTGCCGGAGGTGCTGCGGAGCCGGATCATGGAGCCGATCGGGGCCTCGCCCTCGTGGTCCTGGCACGGCTATACCGATTCCGTGCTGGACATCGACGGCCACGCCGTACCCGTGGTGTCCGGGGGCGCACACTGGGGCGGCGGCCTGTGGATCAACGCCCTAGACCTGGCTCGGATCGGCCACCTCTGCCTGCGGGGCGGGAGATGGGGCGACCGGCAGGTGGTCTCCCGCCGATGGATCGACGAGATGTGGACGCCCTGCCCGGTCAAGCGGAACTACGGGCTGTCCTGGTGGCTGAACGACGACCGCACGGTCTGGCCCGAAGCCCCGGCGTCCGGGCGCTGCGCCCGGGGAAACGGCGGCAGCCATCTGCTGTGGATCGACCGTGCGCGAGACCTGGTGATCAGCTCGCGCTGGGGATCGGACGTCGAGTCGTTGCTGACAGAGGTGTCGAAGGCGGCGAAGCCGGACCAGCCCGCGTAGCGACCCTGGAAGATGTGCCGTGTGACGAAGCTGTGGCCCGCGACCTTCCACAGGCCCAGGCCCAGGCCCAGGCTCAGGCCCTTGGTCAGGGCAGACACCGCCCTGGTTTCCACTCCGGTCAGGCCGCCGAGCAGTGAAGCGACAGCAGTGAGCTGATCGGGCTCCTGGCGGTAGATGATGCGGGTGGATCAGTCGGCCAGGAGCCCCTCGGCCAGTACCGGACGCGCGTCGTCGGGATCATGGTGCCCCGACCTGCGGACGGCAGCGTCTACGCGAGCGGCAAGGCGCTCTCCTCCTGGCCGCCGTCGGACGCTCGTGCGAACCCGCCTGTCAGCCTTCCCGGATGAAGCCCTCCCGCACCAGCCAGTCCTTCGCCACCTCGTGCGGGTCCTCCCCGTCCACGTCCACCCGCGCGTTCAGTCGCTGGGCCTCCGCCCCCGTCAGCCGCTTGGTGATCGGGGCGAGGAGGTCGGCGATGGCGGGGTACTTCCTCATGGTGGCGCTGTTCATCTCGGGTGACGCGTTGTAGTTGGGGAAGAAGTGCCGGTCGTCCTCCAGCACCTTCAGCTTGAGTTCGGGAATGCGGCCGTCGGTGGTGGCCGCCACGCCGAGGGCGCAGGCCGTGCCCTCGGCGACCTGGGTGTAGACGACGCCGTCGTCCATCTTCTTGAAGTTCCCGCGCCGGAGGGCGAATCCGTACGTCTTCGCCACGCCCGGCAGTCCGTCCTCGCGCACCGAGAACTCGCTTCCGCCGCAGATCGTCGCCGCGCCCGGGTCCTTCTTCGTCAGACGTGCCACGTCGGAGAGTGTGCGCAGCCGGTACTTCTGCGCATTCGCCTGGTTCGCGACCAGCGCGTAGGTGTTGTTGAGCGGGGCGGCGGGCAACCAGGTGATGCCGTTGCGGCGGTCCGCCTCGCGTACGGCCTCCCACTGCTCGTGCTGGTCGACGACCCGCTTGGTGTGACCGAGGTAGGTGATCCAGGCCGTGCCGGTGTACTCGTACATGCCGTCCGCCGCACCGGACTTGACCGCCTCGCGGGCACCGATCGAGCCCTGGATGTTCGTCCGGTCCAGGACTTGTGCGCCGGCCGCTTTGAAGACCAGCCCCATGATCTGGCCCAGGATGATCTGCTCGGTGAACTCCTTTGAGGTCACGGTCAGTTGGGCGCCAGCCAGCGGCCGCCCCTTTCCGATGGAGCCGGGCTGCACCGAGTCGGCCAGCGGGCTGCCGCTGGTCAGTCCGCAGCCGCTCAGCGCTGCGGCGGCGAGCAGCAGGGCGCCCGCGCCCGCGACGGCCGTCCGTACCTGGGCCAGGCGCATCAGTCCACCTCCAGTCCGCGCGGGCGTAACGGCAACTCGGCGAGCGTCCCCAGCCAGTCCGTGATCAGCGCCATGGTGAAGGCGCCCCCCAGCAGTTGCTGGTAGCGGGGGCCCAGGTACTCCCAGAAGGTCACTTCTCGGTCCCTCTCTCAAGGCCGGTCCTCCAGCGGTCAAGCGGTCCATACGGCGCCTGCCGCGACGCCTGGCGCACCAGTGGAGTGATCCGGAGCGGCACCGGATTCTCCAACGTGATCGCCGTCGAGGCCCGCACGATGCCATCGAATCCCACCATCTGGTCGATCATGCGCTGCAAGTCGGCATTCGAGCGTCCCACCAAATGGCACAGCATGTCACCACCCCGCCAGCGGCGAGGAGTACTTGGGCCGTGCCCGCCGGGAGCCGTATCGCCGTTGATGGGGGAGTGAGGTCGTCGGCACGGCGCGGAGTGGGCGGGCAGGTCCGCAGGAACACGGCTATGGCGCCGCCGGTGGCCTTCACCACGTATCCCCCGGGCCCGGTAACGAGCCGGGCGAAGCCGCACTGGAGTACTACGAGAGGCCGACGGCATGCTCCCGCAGGAAGGCTCCGGCACGAGCGGCGGCCTCTTCCTTCGTCGCGTACCAGGTGCCGTCCTCGGCGGCGCCGCGCGTTTCGTCCGCGCCTTCGCCCGCCCAGGCCCAGCCGCCGGACGACGGGTCCTGCACCAGTTCGGCTGTGCCGCCGAAGAGTTCGAGCGCCGTGCCCGTCTTCCCTGCCGCGGCTGAGGGACGGGGAACTGCGTCGGGCCACTTTTTGCGCGCGCCCTGGCGGGTGATGCCCCAGACCGCACCCATCTGCTCGTAGTTCGCGCCGTAGGAGCCGGCTGTCGCTGCCGCGCGCGCCGTCAGCTGCTTGACCTCCGTATCCACCACCTTCCAGGCGGCGAGGACGGACAGGGTCACATCAACCGGGTCCGCCTCCCACATGCGGGCCGTGGACAGCCCTGACTGGCGGGAGCGAATGGCCGCTGCGAGTGGGTTGAGGGCATCAGTCAGGGCCTTGCCCAGCTCGGCCCGCTCTTCGGGGGTGATCTCAATCGAGGCCATGTGACAACTGTAGTTACCGATACCCGTCTCGACAACTATAGTTCCGGCCGAGTTGGTCGGGCGGCACCGCGCCGAGGCCGACGAAGTGGCCCCCAGCGCAGGCGCGCCCTGGTGTCTTCTGCGTCTTCAAACTGGCGGTCGAGACCGGCTTCGAGGTCAAAGCGGTTGAAGGGGATGCACAGGTAGGCGCCAGGGCGCTTGGGGGCGTATGCCGCAATGTCCCGCAGCGAGTTCTACAGGCCGCTGACCGCGGTGGTCGTTCCGCGGCCCATCGCCTGGGTGTCGACGACGTCAGCGGACGGGACGCACCATCTCGCCCCTGCGAAGTTCTGAGGAAAGCGGTATCGGTCCGGAGGGCGTTAGCGCAGGTCAGAGCGCTCCGGCAAGGAACTGGCAGGGAGCCGCGCTCCTCGGCGAGCCACCCGCAGGGGGTTCTTCGTCTGCTGGTCGGTCATGACGTCGTCCAGCCAGTCGTACACGCGGGCGAAGGCCAGACGTTGGGCGCCCGCCTGACAGTGCGCGTCCGCGCCCAGTGCGGCGCTGAACTCCAACAGCGTCTTGGGGCAGGTCAGGTGCTCGTGGAGCAGTTCGGGCTGGCCTTCGAAGAACACGTCGTCCGGGGCCGAGCAGACCAGGGTGGGGCAGGTGATCTTCTGGGCGATGCCGTCGCGCAGGTGATAGTCGAGGAAGGTGGCGAAGAGCCCGCGCGGGGTGTCGGCCCCCATGACGTACATGCCCTGGTCGACGAGCCAGCGAATCTTGGGGCTGGCGGCCATGGCCGCCTCCACGGCGGCGTCGAGCTCGGGGTCGCGGTCGGCGCACAGCCGCCGTTCGGCCTCGGCGCGGTCGAGAGACAGGAAGCCGGTGGCCATGTCGCCCAGGTCGTAGACGCCGTCGAGGGCGATGACGGCGGCGAGGCGGTGCTCGAAGGCCGCGGCGCGTGGCGCGAGCAGGCCGCCCATGCTGTTGCCCAGCAGGGCGACCCGGGCGGGGTCGACTTCGGGGCGGGTGAGGGCGTAGTCGAGGACGGGGCCGACCGCGTTCTCCCAGTCGGGACGGAACACCAGACCGTGGTGGTGGCGGGTGCCCGGCTGGCCGGGGCCGTCGAAGGACAGGACGTTGTAGCCGCGCTCGACTGCCGCGGCGGCGCCGCCGAAGTGCATTTCCTCGGCCGTGCCGTCGAACCCGTTGAACATGACCACGGTCGGCCGGGCGGCGCCCGAGTCGTCGGCGCGGTACAGGTACCCCGGCAGCACGGTGTCCTCGTAGGGGATC
Source organism: Streptomyces sp. NPDC001219 (assembly GCF_053597915.1). Taxonomy (NCBI): domain Bacteria; kingdom Bacillati; phylum Actinomycetota; class Actinomycetes; order Kitasatosporales; family Streptomycetaceae; genus Streptomyces; species Streptomyces sp. NPDC001219. The sequence goes on from NZ_JBSFJF010000008.1 coordinate 29,947, forward strand.
TCCACCGGCTCGATGACCGGGGTGAACAGCGCGGCGGCCTGGCGGAAACACCTCACCGACGCGTCGTATGCGTGCAGGATGCGCGGGTCCGTGGCGTCGCCGTGCAGGAAGAACTCGGCGCTTCGGTAGTAGTTCGACGCCCGTAGGAAGGCGTCCCGGGCGCTGACGCGGTGCCCGCCGGCCAGGGCCGTACGTCCCTCGTCGGCCACCCGGTCGGCGGTGGCGAGCCACTCGTCGTGCCAGCTGTCGTAGTCGCCGGCGGTGATCCGCTGAGTGGTCACCACGACCTCCCCGAAGTCGGCGCCGCCGTAGGCGATGTGCCCGAAGGACCGCAGCGTCTCGAACCAGAACGAAGGGTCGTGCGGGAAGAACAGGGGCTCCATCGACACTCCTAAAGCAGTTGTTGGCTGCGTTTAGTGGGACTGTAGGGTCGCGGAAACAGCAAACGCAAGTCTCGACTGCGTTAAGGTGGGGATCATGGAGAGGCAACGAGAGCCGGCCCGCCGGCCCGGTGGCCGGGCGGCTCGCGTCCGCGCGGCAGTGCATCAGGCGGTCGCCGACCTGGCCGGCGACCGCGGATACGGGAACTTCACCGTCGGCGACGTCGCCGCCCGCGCGGGCGTGGCCGACACGAGCATCTACCGCCGTTGGGGAAACCTGGAAGCCCTCCTCGCGGACGTGGCCATCACCCGGCTCACCACGACCTCCCCCGCCCCCGACACCGGCAGCCTGGAGGGCGATCTGCGCACCTATGCGGCCACCGCGGCCCGCGACGTCGCCGGGCCGGACGGGATGGCGATACTGCGCCTGGCTCTCTCCCTGTCCAACTCCGGGCAGTCGGGCCTGGAGGCCCGCGACGCGTTTCTCGCCGAACGCACCCGCCAGCTACAGGCCATGCTCGACCGGGCCCGGGACCGAGGCGAACACCCGCCGGACGTCCTCCAGGTGCTCGATCTCATCCTGTCCCCGATGTACATCCGCATCCTGTTCGGCACGGGTCCGCTCACTCCCGCCTACACCGACGAACTGGTCGACCGCCTGCTGTGCCTGCACACCGCCGCCGGAGGGGGGTGAGTTCTCCTTGAGTGCTACCAGGACGACGGGTTCACCTACGACACCCAACACCTCATCGAGAAGCTGGAATTCGAGCACGCCGAGTGGGAGTTCGCCACGAAGAACCTCGACTGTGACACCCAGGACACGATCTTCTTCTCCATCAAGGGCTGACGTGCCATCGCCGCCATGGGGCGGCCCTCCCTTGAAATCCGCACCGCGCCCTGTGGGCCCGGTCGGTGGTGCTTCTTGCAACACCAATTCGCAGCCACCGCGATGAACTCCCACCGCCTCACAGCCTGGTGGGCAGACGTCCCACGAGTCCGCACTCGCACGTCTCACCTGGCAGCCCTCCGGCCCGCCGAGTAGGACTCGGCGGGCGAGGAGTGGAACGCAGCCGGCCAGATCCGCCAACAGTGTCGCTTGCTCCGGCGGGGGTTCGTGCGTGGTGGGTCACGACGACGCGCAAGGTCCGGTATGGGCACAGCTGTACTCCGGCTCTCCGCTTTCGAGTACGCGGAGAAGGGGCACGGTGACGACACATGCACTACGGCCGATGTGCAGCACACGGCACGGGAACTCCCCGCGACGAACCAGGTCGTACCCCTTGGCCCGCGAGAACTGTGACTCAGTTCACAGCAGATCCAGAACCTGCGCGCCGCACCGGGCGTCTGGCTGGTGTGAGATCACGCAGGAGAGCACTGGACGAACTGGACGAGGAACGCCTTGTCCGGCTGGTGGCCAGAGGTGACCGCGGGGCGTTCGACGAGTTGTACCGGCGCACGTCGCCGTGGCTGGCGGTGCGGTTGCGCCGCCGCTGCGCGGACGAGCAGATCGTCGCCGAGGTCATGCAGGAGACCTATCTGGCGGTGTGGCGCGCGGCCGGGGCGTTCGCCGGGAGCGCGGTCGGCGGGACGGCCGTCGGGTGGCTGTGGACGATAGCGGCGCGTCGCCTCGTCGACGCGTTCCGGCGCCGTGCCCACCACGCCGAACCGCCGGTCGCCGCCGCCGAGCGGGCGGTGGTGCCCGCGGCGGAGGAAGAGGCACTCGCCGGGACCGTGGGCGGCGACGTCGGCGACGCCCTGGGGCGGCTGGCGCCGGAACTCCGAGAAGTGCTACGGGCCACGGTGCTCGACGGCCTCTCCATACGGGAGACCGCCGTCCTGCTCAGACTGCCCGAAGGCACGGTCAAGACCCGCGCCCGCCGGGCCCGGATCGCGATGCGGGAGGCGCTGACATGAGCGGGGAACACGCGTCGAGGCAGTTGATCGACGACTACGCACGTGGTGACGCGACGATGGCCGCGGACACGGTATGGGCGTTGGAGGCCCATCTGGAGACCTGCGCGTTGTGCCGGAGCCACCTGGCGGCCTGTGTGGCCACCGAGGCGCCCGGCATCGCCGCGCTCGTCGACACCGTCCGGGCCGGTCTGGAACCGCAGTTGGACGCGGCCGTCAGGGCGCCCTCGCGGCGACACCGCCCGAGGTGGGTCGCTGCCTGGCTGACGCCGGTCATGGCCCCATGGATGGCCATGACCGTCCTCGTCACCCTGATGGCGCTGCTGCTGGACGCAGTCGCGCGGCCCATTTTCCTCGGCGGCGTCTCTCCCGTGCTGGCGATAGCACCCGTGCTGCCGCTGTGCGGTGTCGCCGCATCGTGGTCGCGCGGCCTGGACCCGGCGCACGAACTGACGGCCTCGACCGCCCGAGCCGGCCTGCCCCTGCTCCTCCGGCGCACCACGGCGGTTCTCGTGGTGGTCCTGCCCGCGCTCGTGGTGGAGGGATGGCTGACCGGAACGATGTCGGCCGCGCAGTGGCTGCTGCCCTCCCTGGCCTTCACCTCCACCGCCCTGGCGCTGGGCAGCGTGGTCGGCGTGACCCGCGCCGCCAGCGGGCTGGTGGGCGCCTGGGGCGTCGTCGTGGTACTCGCGTGGGCCACCGACCACGGCCCCGTGGACCTGGAGCGTGTCCTACAGCCGGACCAACTGCCCGCGTGGGGGCTGTTCCTGGCGCTCGGCATCGGCGCCGTGATCGCCCGCAGAAACGCGTACGCAACGCTGTGAAACCATCGTCGACCCTCGCAAGGGACTACCGCATGACGCCCACCACGAGCGCGGCCGACACCGCGCCGAAAACCTACGCCTGGCAGATCCGGGCCAGTGGCCTGAGAGTACGCGTCGGACGGAAGAAGATGGCCGTCGACGGGCTCGACCTCTCCCTGGGCATCGGCACCCACGGCCTCCTGGGGCCCAACGGCGCGGGGAAGACCACCCTGATCCGGACGCTGGCCACCGTGCTGCGCCCTACCGAGGGCGAGCTGGAGCTGCTCGGCACCTCCCTGGGCAGGATGGTCGACCACCGGCCCCTGCGTCGCCGGATCGGCTACCTGCCGCAGGACTTCGGCTACTTCAAGCGCTTCACGGTGCGCGAGTTCGTCGAGTACATGGCCTGGTTGAAGGAGGTCCCGAAGGCGGACGTCCCCGCGGCCGTCCAGCGGGCCGTGGAACGGGTGGGCCTGGCGGACCGCGCCGACCATCGGATGAAGACCCTGTCCGGCGGCATGGTGCGGCGGGCCGGCATCGCCCAGGCCATCGTCAACGACCCCTCGGTGCTGCTGCTGGACGAGCCGACGGCCGGCCTGGACCCGGCGCAGCGACTGCGCTTTCGCGAGCTGCTCCAGGAACTGGGCCGCGACACCTGTGTGGTCGTCTCCACCCACCTTGTAGAGGACGTCGCGGCCGCCTGCTCCGACGTGGTGCTCTTCGCCGACGGCCGCCTCGTCTTCCAGGGCACGCCGGAGGACCTGGCCGCGGCGGGCAGCACCGATTTCCCGGGCGACAGCCCGCTGGAGCGCGGCTACTCGGCGCTGCTCCGCAACTCCGGGCAGCGGGGAGGCGCCTGGTGACCGGACGTGTTCTGCGCATCGAGCTGAAGCGCTCCGTCGCCCCGTGGCCCGGCATCGTCGTCCTGGGCGGCAGCCTGGCGATCTTCTGTCTGTACGACGGGCTCTGGTGGAGGGGCACCGCGGGGTGGACGGCCCAGTGGACCTCCATGGCCCTGTGGACCCGGTCCCTGCTGACCTTCTTGTGGCCGCTCGCGGTGGGCACGGGAGCGGTGTACGGGCTGCGCGAACCCCGCTCGCGGATGGCCGAACTGCTGACGACCGTGCCGCGGCCGGCCTGGCGCCGTGCGGCGCTGCCGGCCGGTGCGATGGCGCTCGCGCTGGCGTCGGGCTTCGGCCTCCTGGTCCTCGTGGGCGGGGTCCAGGTGGCCCTCGGCCGGACCACCTACACGCCGCTCGACTGGCTGCCGATCTCACTCGTGGCGGCGCTGGCCCTCGTCGCGGGTGCCGTGTTCGGCATGGGCGTCGCGCGAGCCCTGCCCTCCGTGCTCACCCCGCCGGGCCTGGTCTTGTTCTTCCTCATGCTGACGGCCCTTCTCCAGCAGAACAGTGACGAGACCCTGCCGTCGAGCATCGCGCCGAACCGGCTCGCCCAGCTGCTCCCGGTGACCGCGGAGCCGCGGGAGATGCTGCTGACCCTGTCCGGCTCCGTGCACCTCGGTCAGACGCTCTGGCTGCTCGGCCTGCTCGCCACCGGCTTCGCACTGCTGTCGGCCGTGACCCGCCGGGCCCGGCTGCTCGCGGTGATCCCCGTCCTGGCCGGTGCGGCCCTGGCCCTGCTGGTCCTCCCGTCCGCCGCACGCCACACCTACGTCGTCGACAAGGCCGCCGCCGCCCCGGTCTGCGACGGACCGGTGTGCGTGACGCAGGCGAACCGCTCACGCCTGCCCGAGCTCGCACGGCGCGGCAAGGAGGCGCTGCGCGTGTTGCACGAGGTCCTGGGCGACAAGGCGCCGAACGCGGTGCGGGAGGACGCCAGGCTGCGCGCGATCGCCGACAAACGCGAACCCTCCGGCGACGTGGTGTTGGTCGACTTCGACGACCGGCTGCTCGCCGATGCGACAGGTGAGAAACTGACCCGCGCGCTGATCGCCCAGGGTCTGGCACCCAGCTGCTACGGGAACAACGACCGGGAGGGCGGGGGGCGAGGCAACGTCCCTGTCCAGAGCGTCGCCGTGAGCTGGGCCCTGCACGATTCCCGGCTCCGACCGCTGGCGGAGAGGGGCAGCGACCCGTACTTGCGGACGATCTGGCCGGACGCCGACGTCGCCTGGCAGCGGCTGACGGCGCTGTCACCGGCCGAGCAGCGCACGCGGATCGCCGCACTGCACACCGCCGGCCTCTCCTGCGCGGCGGACGACCAGCTCGCGGTGCTGGCGGGGAAGGCGACGCGGTGAGGTGGCTGATCCTGTACGCCCGTTCACGGCAGGTGCCCGCCTCGGCCGCCGCGGTCGCGCTCGTCGCGCTGGCGGTGTGGGCCCTCCACGGCCCAGGACCGGCGGATCAGGCGATGGCGGTCCTGCTCCTCACCGCGAACGTGGCGGCCGCTTCCGTCGGGCTCGGTGGGTGGGACGTCGTGCTGGAGAGGACGGCCGCGATCCGGTGGATGCCCCGCCGGGCGGCGCACGTGCTGCTGGCCGGCGCGTGCGCCGGTGCGGCGCTGCTGACGGTCCAGGCGGCGGGAGCGCAGCTCGCCCCCGCCGAGGTCGTCGTCCGGGACAGCGCGGGCCTGGTCGGCCTGGCCGCGCTCGGGGCGGCGCTGTGCGGGGCACAGTTCGCATGGACCCTGCCGACCGGCTGGCTCGCGTTCACCCTCTTCGGACCGCGTCCGGGCGGCACCGCGGGAGACGTGGTCATGTGGATGATCTCTTCCCCCGCCACGACGGCGTCCACCGGGACCGCGTGGGCCCTGTTCGCGAGCGGCACCGTGGTCTACGCCATCGCAGGGCCAAGACGGTAACGGACACGCCCCGCGCCGAGCGCTTCAGACGGCGAAGCTCGTCGGCTGAAGCGCTCAGTCACCCCGACGACGCCCGGGCACCGCGCAACCGCCGCCCCGGGGCAGGGGCGGCGGGCCGGCTTCTGGTTCACCTCCACTCGCGCTTGCCGATGGAGCTGGGCGGCACAACGCGGGGGAGGTCTCCGAGAGCCCGTACCCCTCGCCCCAGGTCGCCGCGAAGCGATGATGCCAGGGGTCGGAGACTTCACCCTGACCCACCTCTTCAGACCGAAGGTCAGACCTGAGGATGACGGCCGGGATGCGGGTGCCACCAGCGGCTGGTCCGGTTATGGGCCTACCGGACGAAGACCAGCCCGATCCGGCGCCTCAAGAATGAGTCGCATCTTCCGTCTCGTTCCCGGGAGCCTCTCCATGACGAAGCCAAAGGCCACGTCTATCGCCTGCTCGCCGTACTCGGCTTCGACTCACGCACCCAGATCGCCACTTGGGTAGTGGAGAACTTCGCACCGCGTCAGGGGGAGCACGATGAATCAGGCCCTCTGCGCTTGGGCGAAGCAAATGACTACGAGGTCAGACGAGTGCGGTCGACTACCTGGTAGTGCCAGGCGCCCACGTAGGCGGCGAGGTTCTCTGCCACCCACAGGAAGAGGCCGATCAGGATGAACGACAACGCCGGCGGCGTCCGTCGGCGCATCCCGGGCACCGGGAACCGCACGAAGGTGCCCGCGGTGACGGCCGACAGCAGTCCCGCCACGGCGGCACACATCGGGCAGCCGGTGATGGCTGAAGCCGCTCGCCTTCACGGTTGCTCATGACGGTCGGAATGGATCTGAACGGACTATGTGTGCACGGTGGGAAAGTGGCGGGGGGCGTGTGCTACCGCTGGGCGGAGCATGTCACCGGCCGGCCTGCTGCTCCCTTCTTTTGGTCCAGAACGCGGTCGTTGCCTTCCATCAGGAGGCAGTGCGCCACGCCTTTGCCGGTAGGTACGACCTTGAGGCGTGGAGCGTGACCGCCGTTCTCCTGGGTGCTCCAGGTGGCTCCGCTCACCTTGGCCGGCACGCTTACCGCGCCGTTGAGGCCATCGGTGTAGTCGTGCCTGACGGATTGCAGGTTGCCTCCTTCGGTCCAGGCTTTGTACGTCACGTCGGAACTCTCGGCACCGCAAGCCGACAGGAGTCCGCAGGCGACAGCCAGCCCCGCCATCGTGGTGATGAGCTTCCTGGCTGCTGGTATGGGGAATGTGGGCATGATGTGGCCTCTCGGTCAGTGAGTTCAGTTGGGTGTGGGGTCGGGGAAGGATCTGTCGCCGAAGAGGACTCGGCTTGCCGCGGCCCGGCCGAACGGTGTGCGTAGCAGGGTGAATCCCGCCGCTGCTGTGGCAGGCGTCCGTACGCGGGCCAATATCCCGCGCAGCATGAGTCGTCCGCGGAAGTGGGGGCGGAGCGCGGCTCCGTCGTAGTGGGACATCGTGTCCGGATTTCCGGTGCGCAGTGCCTCGTCGAGGACCTCGGCCGCGAGCTGCGACTGCCGTAGGCACGGGTCCAGGCCGCCGGCAGTGAGGGGGGAGACCGCGCCTGCTGCATCCCCCACGAGAAGCCCGTCGGCGCAGCTGATCCGGCGCAGCAGGCCGCCGACGGGTATGGGGCCGGCGCGCCGCTCCACCGTTTCGGGACGTTCGATGCCGGTCAGTCCGGGGGCTGAGGCGCTGAACTGCTCCATCGCACGGCGAAGACCGTCTGGATAGCGGTCGGCGTAGCCTGCGACGCCGACGTGGGCGTGTTGCCCGTCGTTGATTACCCAGGCCAGGTAGCCGGGGGCGAGTGAGGGGTCGAGTACGCAGTGGAATGTCGGTGGTTGGTCGCTTCCGGGGAGTTCGAAGACCTCTTCGGCGCCGACGATCAGGTGGTGGTTGCGGTCGAGAGCGAGGTCGCGGGCGACTCTTGAGCGGGCCCCGTCGGCGCCGACGATGAAGCGGGCCCGTACCGTGGTCGGTCCGTCGCGACCGACTAGGTGGAAGGTGTTGCCCTGTCGGCCGGCGTAGCGCGTGCCCAGTGCGATGCGTACGCCGGCGTCGACCGCGGTGGCGGCCGTCGCTTCGTAGAGTGGCCCCATGTCGCCCACCCGGTATTCGTCGCGGGGGCTGGTGAGGCTGACCGGGCGGCGCAGGTCAGGGGGGTAGAGGACCACGCGTCGGATCGGTGGTCCGAGGCAGTCGGGAGGCAGCGGGAAGTCGTCGAGTGTCTTCCGTACGAAGATTCCTGTGGTGCGGATCGCGCCGGCAAGGTTCGTTCGGCGTTCGACCAGGAGCACGTCGTGGCCTTGCCGGGCGAGGAGTATGGCGGTGTTGAGTCCGGCCAGGCCGGCCCCGACCACCAGTACGTCGGCACTCTCTGTGCCCTCGAGGCGGTAAGAGAGGCGTGCTGTCGTCATGTCTGCTCTGTTCCTTGTGGAGTTCCGTCATCGGTGTGCGCGGCGCGCGGCAGGCGCCGTCCGGCGGCGGGCAGTACGGCCGGGCCCGTGCCGCGATGAGGTGTGCGGGCGTCGTCGTCAGGTCGTCACTCGGGAGCTTGCTGAAGACCAGGCGGAGCGGGTCGCGCAGCAGGGGTGGTCGAGGGCGTCGTACCTGGTGATCATGTGCAGGCCGTCGGCTACCGCGACTGTGGTCACCGCGGCGGGGAGCCGGCTGGGACGGATGCTCCGAATTCGTGCGCGGCCCTGCCCCTGTCCTTGGGGGCACCGGGCGCCCAGCGCAGCAGGTCTCCGGGCTGGCACTCAAGCACCTCGCACAGCGCGGCGAGCGTGGTGAAGCGCACCGCCCTGGCGCGGCCGTTCTTGAGCACCGCCAGGTTGGCGGGTGTGATCCCCACGCGGTCCGCCAGATCGCCCACGGACATCTTCCGCTTGGCCAGCATTACGTCGATGTCGACGGCGATCGGCATCAGATCACCTCGGCCAACTCGGCCCCCAGTTGCGACGCCTCGACGTCGCGTGCGACGGCTTGTGTGAGCAGCATCCGCAGCACGAGCACGATGAGTGCGTTCCCGAAGATCGCCAGGCTGACCCCACCCAGCAGGGCCACAACGCCCGGGGGCACGACCTCGCCAGGAGCCAGGACCGCCCCGAGCGCGAGCATCAGGAGTGAGGCCGCCACGAACGCGCCGATCACGAGATGGACGTAGCGGAATGCGGCGTGGGAGAACACGGTTCCGCGTTGCACCATCGTCACCAGCCGCCACACGCAGACCAGGACGACCTGGGCCGTCACGACGCCCAGGACCGTGATCACGAGGACCGGAGTGCGGCGGTCCGCAAGGACGCTCTCCTCCATAGCGCCTGTCAGCATCGCCACCATCGCCGCCTGGGCGAACACCGCCCCGGCGTGCAGTGCCACCATCACGGCGCGAAGCGCGAGCACTGTCAGCTTTCCCAACGTCGCCTCCTCTATCGAATAACGATAGAAAGCTATCGAGTTTCGATAGGGGTGGCAAGTTGGGTCCGTCGGCGGGATGGGCCCGCGCGCCTCCCGAGTTCCTGACGCAGTGAGGCGAGCCGCCTCCAGGGCTCACGTGGAGCGGCTGGAGCACGGCACCGAGGGGCAAGCTCGGGCCGGCCTCCGCGGCGGGGTCGGCGCCCGTCCCACGTGACTCCGGCCGCCGCAATGGCAGTCACCACCCGCCCACGCGCTACAGCCGCTGCCTGCGACGGGTGTTCTACATGTCCGCACAGGCCGGCATCATCCGAGAACGGCCGAACCGGGACTGCTGCCTCAAGAAGCGTGGCGAGGGCTCCGAACACGTCCAGGCTGTGATTGCCCCGGCCCGCCGACGAGCCGGCGTCCTGTGGGCCCTCCTGCGCGACAACCGGGTCTTCACCCCCGAGCTGCCCATCGCGCAAGCGGCCTGACTCCATGATTGAGACTCCAGGGGAACGAGGTGGAAGGTGCAACGTTCATTGTTGAAGCGCCAGGTCAGCCCGGTCTTCGTTCGCGGGGCTCAAACCCGGGTCAGCCATTTGGCTCACCCGCACCCCGGCCGTCATCCTCCGGTCTGACCTTCGGGCCGAGGGAGGGGGCAGAGTGACGTTTCCGACCCGTAGCGTCATCGCTACGCGGCGACCGGGCGCAACGCGCGCCCACCCGCCGTGCGCCGCGCGGGGCGGAAGCTCGACGGCGAGGCGGGCCGGGACTGGCACCCGTCCCAGCGGCGAGTCACCGTCACCGGAGCCCGCAATGCTTCTGCGAGCGGCCAAGGCCCTCCGCGCCATCGTGACCCAGATCGTTCAGAGCCGACCGGTGCCAGACGGCGGCTCCAAGGAGCGTCGCGAGGCCGTTGTCAGCGGGCCATCGCGGCTGGGCCGGCAGTCGACGGACGGGTGGCTCCGCAGGCAGGAGCCGGTTGGGAGGCAGTGGATCGTCACGCGCGCCGATTCCTCGCAACGCCTGTGGCGGGGCGTCGGCGCTCCACTCGCCAACCGTCAGCAGCGGCCTTGCCCCGGCCTTTACTGCGCATGGAGTGAGCGCGACGTCGGAGGGGCGACTGGGCAGCAGTGTGGCCAGCAGCAGGTCGCAGGTGTCCTCCAGCGACGCCGGGGCCTGGTCGGGGACGTCGCGCAGCTGGGCGATTCCGGCGTCTGCGTCACGGGCGCGGTCTTCGATGAGGCCATCGGTGTCAGGGCCAGGACACTGCCTTCCGGCGGTTCGAGCCTTCGCCCGCTGGCCTCCAGCCGGGGGGCGTCGTAGGAGCTGCACGCCGGTCGCCCGTCGGCCACGACCGCGGCCTCGGCGAGGGAGCCGACGACCGGCCCGGGCAGTGCCGCGCGCCGGGGCCGCAGCACAGGACGGAGGCCCGGGATCGGCCGGGCGGTGTCCCGCCCGGCCGGATCGCCGGCCAAGTCTCCTCGTCTCCCGCAGCCACATCGCCCGGCGGTGATCGGCCAGCGCGGCCACCAGCTCGGTCACTCTGTCCACCGCGCCCCGGCGGCGGCGCGCTCGGCGCTGCTGCCCGCGTGGTGGTCCGTGGGGGAGTGACAGTTGGGCATCGTCATCTGAGTGTCAGTGGAGCTGGCTCAGTGACCTGGCAATTGGCACTGACGGATGGCGCTCACCTGTTGCTGACATGAGCGACGAAAGGCCATGCCCTTCGGACGCCGACCGCTAGTGACTGAGGCCGGCCGTTTGTGCGGGCACCGGTACCGCGGCCAAGTGCGCATCAGGCCGTTGCTCAGCGCGGCGGGATCGTCTAGTCCGTCGAAGTGCTGGATGCCGTCCTCGTACCGTGCACCCATCCCGGAACGGCAAGTGGCCTCCGCTCAGGACACGGCTCACGACGGGTGGTGCGTGCTCCAGAACTCGGTAGTGCCTGCATCCCGCGCCGGGTGGGCGGGATGCAGGCCAGGGCGGCTGGGGTCAGCCGCGGTAGCTCTCGTGGCGGGCGAAGTCGGGTATCTCGACGGCTTCGAAGGCTTCCGTGTAGCGCAGGGGGCGGACGGTGTCGACGTTCCAGACGTAGAACGGCAGCCGGGTGCGCGGGTTGGCGTGGCGGACCTGGTCGGGGCCGTGGTTCATGCCGGCCGGTGTGACACTCGCCAGCCCCGCCGGCGGACCGGCCTGGTCGCCGTCGCCGGTGCCGAGGAAGACGAACAACTCGTCGTAGTCGACGTTGCGATGGGCCGGCTGCGCCTTGTCCGCGTCGTCCGCGGTCTGGGTCGGCCGGGGGGCCATGGTGACGAACCAGTTCTGCCCGGCCTGGAAGGTGGCGTGTGCCACCGGCGGCATTTCGAGGCGTTCGCAGGAGAGCGGGCGGAGGTCTGCCAGGCGCAGCCGGAAGGGGGCCAGGGTGCCGGTCCAGCCTTCCACGTCGGCAGGGTCGAAGGCGTAAAAGATCGACGAGAGTTCGCCCGCGCGCTTGACGAGCACCTCCCACTCGCCGGCCGGGTTCTGCGCGGAGGGGGCGGTGATGCCGGCGTCGAGCCTGGGGACGTCGAGGACGCCGCGGTCGAAGGGCAGGAAGTGCCCCAGCGGCCCCCGCTCGGGGAGCGTGATCGGCTCCCGCGTCTCCACCACGTAGGTGACGTGCTGCTCGGCGCCGGGGTCAGGGACGATCCGGTAGTTGGTGCCCTTGGGGATCACCAGGTACTCCAGCGGCCCGTACGCGAGGGTGCCGTAGTCGGTGACGAGGGCGCCACTGCCCGACTGGACCAGCAACGCGGTGTCGCCGTCGGTGTTGCGGAAGTAGTACGGCATCGGCGCCGTCCGCTTCGACACCGAGACCGTGAGGTCCTCGTTGAACATCAGCGGCGTCGGCAGGGCGCGTTCTTCGTGCTCGTCGGCGGCGGGAACGTCGGTGAGCCGGATGCCCCGTGGCCGGATCGGGCCCTCCACCCGCAGCCAGTCCGTGGTCGGGTGGGCGTGGTAGAGCTGAGAGACATCACCCTCGAACCCCTGACGGCCGTGGTGCTCCTCAAAAGTGCCCTCCGGCACCCGGGCATGGGCCTGGCGGGAGATCCGACCCTGAACGTGCTTCGCGAACATACAGTGACTTCTCCTTGGGCGCCGGCACACGCCAAGCGCCCCATCTGGTGGGTGAGTTAGAGGTAGGCGTGGTGTGGCGGTCGGGCTGGAGACAGGCCCCGCGCTGCCACACCCGTGCCAGGCGCGGCGGCGAGCAGCACGACCACCCACCGCATCTCGCGGGACTGTAGGTAGTCGCGACCCCTGGATCGCCACGTCACCAGCCTTTGATGCAGCGATCAAAGGCCGGACAACTCCTTCGGTTTGCGCCCCTCTGGCGCCTTTCACTCCACGAGTCAACAACCACAGCGTGCCGCCGGTCCAACACCGTTCATCGGACACGTGACAGCCTCAGACTGTTACGGTGAGGACTTGTGGACCTCGACCTGCGCCAGGTGCGCTACGCCGTCACCCTCGCCGACGAACTCCACTTCGGCCGGGCCGCGGACCGGCTCACCATCGCCCAGCAGACCCTCTCCGCCCAGATCAGAACCCTGGAGAAGCGACTCGGCGTCCCGCTGTTCACCCGCGACCGCCGCCACGTCGCCCTCACCCCCGCCGGCGAGACCTTCGCCGAACGCGGCCGACGCCTCCTCGTCGACGCCGAGCGCCTGGTCAACGAGATCACCCACACCTGCTCACCCCTGCGCATCGACGTCGTCGCCGAGGGCCTTCCCTCCACGCTCCTCGTCCATCACCTGCGCACCCAGGCCCCCGACCTGCCGTTCGAGGTGCTCCAGAGCCACGGCATGGCCGCAGCACTGCCCCGCCTCCTCACCGGCGACCTCGACGTCGCCTTCGGCCGCCCCTACGGCCTCGGCGGCCCCCTCGGAGCCGCCCTCGCCACCATGCCCGTGGGCCTGGACCCGATCGGCGTCGTCATCCCCGCCGACCACCCCCTCGCCGACCGGGACGAGGTCCCCCTCGCCGCCCTCGCCGATCACCCGCTCCTGATCCACTCAGCGGACGAGTCCGCCGAGTGGCACGACTGGGCCGACCAAGCCGTCGCTGCCTTCGGCCTGAAGGTGGCGACACGCGTACGCGGTCACGGCCGCACCTCCGCTCTGGCCGCAGTCCAAGCCCTGCGCCACCCGGCCTTCGGCCGCACCTCCGCGCACCTCCCCGACGGCCTCACCGCCCGGCCCCTGACCGACCCCGTCCCGCTCTACCCCTGGCACGCCGTCTGGAACACCACCACCACGCACCCCGCCCTCAACCGCGCCCTGGAACTCATCCACACCTACGCCCGGACCCACCGCTGGCACCGCCCCCCGAGCACCAACTGGTGGCTGCCCAATCCCGATCGCGACACACTGCGGACCAGGCCGTGTATCGAAAATTAAGCTGAGGCTGTGGATGATCACGGTTCATGGGTCGCGGAGATCTCACGGACGAGCAATGGGCGGTACTGGAGCCGCTGTTGCCTGAAGGCGCCAAGACGTGGCGGCCACCGGTCCGGGCTCGGCGGCGGCTGATCGACGGCATACGGTTCCGGGTCCGGACCGGTGTTCCGTGGCGGGACATGCCCGCCGAGTACGGGCCGTGGGGCATGGCCACGGTGACGACGGCATCTAGACTGCTGATGGTGCGACTGGTGGCCAACCTGGTAGCGGAACTGGGCTGCCGCCGGCCCGCCGTCCTCGCCGAGCAGCTCGTGACCCTCGCGGACGGCGCCGCCAGCCGCGCCATGGTGCTGGGCGAGGCCCCGCCGTCACCTCGCTCTCGTCCTGCGCGGCTGCCGCCGCGAGCCGGGCCTGGACGAGCAGATTGTGGACGCCGCGCTCGCCACGTACTGCCGGGACATCAGCGAGCCGAAGACGCTGCGCGGCCGGATGCCCGCCTACCGCCTCTACGGGGACGATGCCGCGCATCCACCCGGTGCGCACCCGCCGCATTTCCCCTTGACCACGGCCCGTGACGCCGTCGGCTGATTCGGGCCCTGGTGCTCTGTCCCATCGGGTTGCTCTGCTGGGCAAAGGCGCATCGCGTCCGCTCCGGTCCACCGGCGGCGCGGGGCGTTTGCGGTGGAGCGCCTGCGCCTGGCCGGGCTACTCAGTCGAAGGTGCTGGCCAGGTAGGCGTTGCGGATTCTGATGAGGTGGGGCATTTACCGGCGTAGGAGGAGTCTGTCGGTGATGCGTCCGACAGGCCCCAGCGGTGAGGCGGAGTTGACAGCGTGACTGCGGGCCGGCCGGCAGGCTTTGTAGTCGTTCAGGGCGCGGCGGGTGATGGGCGCCTATGTCGACTTCCTGACTTACGGCGAGGCAGGACCCAGACCGGGGGTGCGGAATGCCAGGTCACTTCAGGAGAGCCGCACCCAACTCGGTAAGCGGCCAGGAGTGAGCGGACCGCTAGATGAACGGCGGTCTCCATGAATGCAGTCCACCCTTTTGATATCAGCTCCCAGCGACTGGCTTCGCTGAGAACGGGCAATGCCCAACGGGACCGCATCCAGTCACCAAGTCGCTTTCGTACATTCTTCCGGTCGTCATTCTCTGGGCACTTGGGGACTTTCGCGATTCCCGGCGGATGTCAGGCATTCTGCTGGTGACGGCGAGACTCCAGCGGATAGGATGTCGCGCGCTGCTCGCGATGGCGGTCGGTGAGGTGTCGGGGTCGGCGGTGGGGGCGAGGGCGCCGTGATTGAGTTGCGAGAACACGCAATCCAGGTTCGTCCTGCCCGAGGCTCTGAACGCGCGTTCGCTTTTTCTGGCCTGCGACGCTTACAGCGCACCTGCAATATCCTCAAGCGATCACCACAAAGCGGTCCACGCAGCAGCGTGGACCCTCTTTCTTTTCTGTGGCGTTCGCGCCGGAGTCCGCGTCCAGGGCCACGAAGTGGACGTGCAGCGAGAAGCGGGTGCTTCGTATTCCTGACAAGAAAAGAGTGGAGTGTGATGCCATGAACCGAGTCGGCAGAGACTCTCGCCGGTCGGCCCGGAGGCTTGCGGAGCCGCTCGCGCGCATAGGGTTATCCGTTCTCTTGCTGGCCGGCGGCGCCGTGGGAGCGACGGCCGGTCCGGCCGCCGCTTCGACCGCCGACGGCACGCTGACGGTTCAGGTGCTGCGCGACTTCTTCGGCACCGGCGTGATCAACACGACGATGGACGTCCCACAGCGGGGCATGAAGGTGGAGATCTCCGACCCCGCTGGGCACGAGGTCACCGGCGTCACGGATGCCACCGGAAAGGTCGTGGTGTCGCGGTCGGCCGTGTTGAGCGGCGGCCAATACCGCGTCGACGTCAGCATCCCGGCCCCGTACAGCGACTACCTGCGGGCGGCGCCTGCCTCGACGGCGGACAACCACTTCGACAGCTTCACGTCGTTCGTGGACGTGTCGGACGGAAAGAACGCCTCGGTGGTCACGGGGGTGTGGGACCCGGCCGACTACACGCTCCCGGACTCGCGGTACTTCGTACCGGTCCACAACGGCGCCAACGGGACCGACAACCGGGCCTTGGTGGCATTCGGGACGAAGACCCGGGGAACGTGTCCCGCAGATGTGGCGTGCCCGGCCACGCTGGCCACGCAGGACCAGGTGGGCACGACGTTCGCGTTGGCGTACGACACGCACCGGAGCCGGCTGTTCCAGAGCGCGTTCGCCCGCCGGTACGCCCCGTACGGGCCGCAGGGTGGGGGCGCGATCTACACGGTGCCGGTCAACGGCTCGGGTGCGCCGGAGCTGTTCGCGCGGGTGCCGGACGCCGCGGTGACGCGGCACGACACCGCCAACATGATCAAGGACCCCGGGTTCACCGACGCGCCGGGCAAGGAGAGCATCGGTGGCCTGGCCCTGTCGGAGGACGGCTCCACGCTGTACGCGGTGAACCTGCGGACCCGCAGCCTGGTGCGCTTCGACGCGACCGGGGCCACCGCCGCGGCGCCTGAGTCGACGGTCCCGATCCCGGACCCGGGGTGCGCGAGCCCCGACGACTGGCGGCCGTTCGGTCTCCAGGTTCACAACAACACGCTGTACGTCGGCGGCGTGTGCAGCGCGGAGAGCACGCAGCAGCGCGCGGACCTGAAGGCCTTCGTCTCCACCTACGACGGCAAGCGGTTCACCACGGTGCTGAGCCACCCGCTCACGGACAAACGCGGCAGCGTCTTCGGTTCCGGCGACAAGGCCACCCACTGGAACCCGTGGAACACCGGCCTGGACACGTGGGACGACCGGAAGGCGGGTGGCGTCTTCATCGATCCGCAGCCTGAGCTGGCTTCCCTCGCCTTCGCCCGGGACGGCTCGATGATCCTGGGTTTCCGCGACCGGTTCATGGACGTGCTCAGTTGGGGAGGGCTGGACCCCCGCCCGGGGAACGACACGGCGGAAAACGCCATGTCGGGTGGTGACATCACCATGGTCTGCGCCACTCCCACCGGTGAGTACGAGTGGGAAGGCACCGGGAGCTGCCCCAACCACGCCACCCCCGCCAACAATGGCGGCCAGCCCGCCGAGGTCGTCGAATACTTCCCGGGCGACTTCTACGCCAACGCGCACCAGGAGACCGCGCTGGGGTCGGTGGCCTATATCCCGCAGCAGCAGTGGGTCGTCAGCACGGAGTTCGACCCGGTCGTCGATGTCGCGACCTCAGGGACCGGGTACCACGACATCACGACCGGTCAGGGCCCGGGCAACAACCCGAAGGCCAACGGCTTCCAGTTCGTCAGCGGGGTACAAGGCGGGTTCGGCAAGGCCGGCGGGCTCGGTGACATCGCGTACGCGGCGGCGAACGCGCCGATCCAGATCGGCAACGTCGTGTGGTTCGACGGCGACCACAACGGGGTCCAGGACCCGGGGCACGTACTGCTGCCGGGGGCGACGATCAACCTGCTGGACGCGGACGGCAAGCAAGTCGCCACGACCAGGACCAATGCCGCCGGTGAGTACTACTTCGGTGGTGTCGGCGCCGAGTACCAACTCACACCAGGTGCGAAGTACACGGTGCAGTTCGACGTGTGCACCGCGGACACCGGCAAGGTGCCCGGCCGGCCCTCGGCGGACGAGCTGCGGTTCACGCTCCCGCGAGCCGGTGCCAACCGTGCGCACGACTCCAATGTGACGCCGCCGACCACCGGGCGGTTGTGCAACGGCCACGCGCCTGTCACGGCGCCGGACAAGCCGGGCGGCGTCGATCACACGATCGACGCCGGTGTGTACATCCCGAAGGCCACGCCTACTCCGACACCTACTCCGACACCTACTCCGACACCTACTTCGACGCCGACTCCGACGCCCACTGAGACGCCGACTTCGACGTCGACTCCGGCCCCGACTTCGACCTCGACGCCGAGTTCGCCACCGGCCGCCACACCGCCGCCACCCGGGCCGCCTGGCCACCGCCCGGCCCCGGCCGGTGGGGGCAGGGGTTCGATGGCACACACCGGTATGTCCGGACTGCCACAGATGATCGCCCTGGTCGGTCTGCTGGTGGGTGCGGGCCTGGTCATCGTGATCAGGAGCCGGAAGCGCCGCGCCCAGAAACACTGAACGAACCGAACACAGTGATCTGCCTGCCCGCGGTCCGGATGACGCGGGCAGGCAGGTCACGTCCCGGCCGGTCCACGAGGGCCGGCCTTGGCGTCGTCTGTCACTGGGCTGCCGAGTGCCGCCGCGGCCCGCACGGCGGCCGAGCAGTGCGGTGATCGAGAGGGTGGATCAGAAGAGTGTCAGCGTCGAGCCGTGTACAGAGCGGGAGACTCCAGCAAGCTCTACCGGGCCGTGCGGCTGACCGGCGCCGATGGCTGCGGCCACGCCGGGCGGTAGCCGTCATCGGCGTGGCGGCCGTCGCGGTGGCCGCGTTCCTGGTCGCCGACGGCGGCTCCGGTCCCAGCGGTCCGCGCGCACTGACGTCGGATGAGGTGAACCGGCTGGCGATCACGCGGTTCCGTAACTACCAGGCGCATGGCCGCGCGGTGACGATCACCGTGCCGGGGACCGCCGGCGGGCTGATCGTCACCGGGTCCGTCGACTACCAAGGCAAGCGCGGCTACGGCGTGGTGCACGGCACCGGGCGCGACACAGCCGGCGACGGTCTGATCGGGTGGACGGCCACCTCGGTGTCCGTCCACCCGATGGCGAACGCCCCGGCGCACGCACCCGCGTCGCCGCCCCGCTCGGCCTGGTACAGCCGTCCGCTGCTGTCGTCCGGTAGCGCGCTGGACAGTTCGCTGACCATCGCGCTCAGGCTCGGCAGCGACCGGCCGGACAACGCCCAACTGCTGCCGCAGAACGGCGCCGCCTGGTGGGGACGAGACCAGGTGGACGGGCATCAGGTGGACGTCATGACCGGGCCGTCCTCCCCTGACCGCCCCGGTACGGCGGGCAACGTGCGTTACTGGGTCGGCCCGGACGGCACCATGTACCGGGTCCGCGTCAGCGTGGCTTCCGAGTCGCAGCCGGTGCTCATCGATTTCGACACCCAGAAGTACGTTCCGGTCAAACCGGTACCCGGAGCCACCCCGGCCCGGTAGCCGCTGGTCAGGACGTCCGCACCCGAGCGTGCGCGGCGAGCAGGGACGCTGACGGCAGTGGGATGCCTGCCGTCTTCGGCAGGGTCGGAACGGCCGGGACAGTGGTGGCGCCCGTAGTGACGGCGTGGGGGAACTGCGGCTGTGGACCCGGCGCTGCGACCTCGGTGAACGGGATGCCGCCTGGCGCCGTCGGCATCGCCCACTTACCGGCCGGCGAGGGCGACCTGGCCCGCAGCGGACAGGACTCGGTTGTCGCGAGCCGGGCGGGCACTGTGGTGCGCAGAGCGTTGCCTCGCAGGCAGTTGCCCCGCCCCCGTGTGGCGGTGGGGAACGTCCAGCCGACATCGATGCCGTTGCGGGTGAACGTGTTGTCCACGATCTGGTTGCCGACCGGAGGCATGTCGGCGGTTGCGGTGATCACCAGCCCGGCGTTGCCGTTGTCGGCGATGCGGTTGCGGAGGAATTCGTTGTCGCTGCCACCGTCGATCCCGATGCCGGTGCCCCACCCGCCGTCGGCCTGCTCCGGGGTGGCCCTCTGCTGGTTGGCAGCGATCAGATTGCCGGCGATGAGAGCGCCCCGCTGCGGGAGCAGCTTCTCCTGGTGGTCGGAGTCGGTGGTCAGGCCGACCCGGTTGCCGACCAGGCGGTTGCCGACCACGTACATGTCCTCGCTGGCGTTGGTGCCTTCGTAACCGATCGCGTTGAGTTCGGCGATGTTGTCCCGCACCACGATGCGACAGGGCTTGCACTGTCCGACGTAGATCCCCGAGTCGGCCCCGCCCGACGCGTACGAGTGCTCGATGACACCGTTCTGCGCGGAGAACGCGTAGATGCCGTACAGACCGTTGCGGGTCGCCGTCACATGGGAGACCAGGAACGACTTCAGGAAGGTGACAGGCTCATCGCCGGTGTCGTAGCCCCCGGAACGCCCCGGTAGCCCGGCGACCGCTTTCGCCGAACCGGTCACCAGCACCCCGTTCTGCGTGTTGTTCTTCACGGTCAGGTTCTCCACGGCCACCCCGGGCGCGGTGACGACGATGCCGTTCGGTTGCTGCAGCCGTCCGTCGATGACGACCTTGTCCCGGGACTCACCACGAAGAGTGACCCGAGGCGTGGAGACCTTCACCGACTCGTGGTACCCGCCCGGCGCGACCAACACCAGATCGCCGGGGTGAGCGAGAGATACCGCATCCGAGATCGTGGGGGCGTCAGCCGGCACTCTGATCGTCACGTGTGCGCCGGGTGGTCGCCGGCCGTGGTTCGACCCGTCGTCGCCGGGCCCGCAGCTCGCCAGTACGCATGTCAGTGTGCTCAGTAACGCGACCATCACGCGAAGACGGAGACGAGGCATGGCGTCATCCTGGCATGAAGCCGTGCTGCACGAAGGCCGACCAACTCGCCTTCCCCAGAACGGATATGGCATTCGGCGAACTCGCCCTCCGCCGGAACGGATATGGCATTCTGCACGCCGTGAGCCGAGCCGACTCCTCTCCTTCACGCCGCGCGTTCATCGGTGCCACCGGGGCCATGGCCACCACCGGGCTCACCGCTGGGTGCGAATCGCCTGGACCTCAGCCAAGCCGGCGTTCTTCCCCCGCGTCACACACACGGGTGCGGCCGACCGGCCGCCATCAGGCAGGCATCACGCTCCCGCAACCGGCCCAGCCGAACCTCCTGGCGGTGGTGGCCGACCTCGGCGACGGCGTGGCCGTCGGCCCGCTGCTTGGCGAACTCGGCCAGGCCGTTCACACGCTCACCACCGGAACCGATCCGCGACTGCTGGGCCTGCCGCCGGGCGATCTCACCGTGACGATCGGGGTGGGCCCACGGCTGGTGCGCATGGCCGATCCCGCTCTGCCCGGCGCGGCAGACCTCCCCCGGTTCTCCCGCGAGAAGATCGCCCCGCAGGCCCGCGGCGGGGACCTGTTGCTACAGATCTGCGCCGGCGACCCCTTGCTGTTACCAGTCGTCGCCACCGCGCTTCTGGAGCAGGCCGGTCACCGGATACGTGAACGCTGGCGGCAGTCCGGACGTCGCGGCCCGAACATGCCCGTGGACAAAGGCATCTCCGTGCCACGAAACCTGCTCGGTTTCATCGACGGCATCGTGGGCCCGCACACGA
The DNA here is from genome assembly GCF_053597915.1 of Streptomyces sp. NPDC001219. Lineage (NCBI taxonomy): Bacteria > Bacillati > Actinomycetota > Actinomycetes > Kitasatosporales > Streptomycetaceae > Streptomyces > Streptomyces sp. NPDC001219. Next base: position 50,961 of record NZ_JBSFJF010000008.1, read on the forward strand.
CGGCCGAACACCAACGTCATCTGTGGCTGGCCGGGCCGGCTCCCGTCGTCGGCGGCACGATCGCCGTAGTGCGTCGCATGGAACTCGACCTGCCACGGTTCGCCGCGCTCTCCGTCGCGGACCAGGAGGCGGTCTTCGGCCGGCGCAGAGCCACCGGTGTGCCCCTCTCCGGCGGGACCGCAGCATGGGACCCGAACCTCGGCGCCAAAACACCGGACGGGCGCTACCTCGTCCCGGCCGACGCCCACGTCCGCCGGGCCAACCCCAACGTGGTCGGCGTTGGTCTCATGCTCCGCCGCTCCTACAGCACCGACGCGCCCACCCCCGGCCTGCTCTTCATCAGCTTCCAGAACGACATCCGCACGTTCACCAACACCCTTGCCCACATGGATGACTCCGACGCACTGCTGCGATTCACCACCACCACCGCCAGCGCGACCTTCCTCATCCTCCCGGGCTTCGACCGGCGGCACCCGCTCGGCGCCAAGACGTTCCCCTGAGCAGGTCGACGACGGCGCTTCCCTCGTGACCTCCACGACCCGCGCACGCTTGCCCTGGCCGCACTGGAAGCGGTGGTGAGCCGGCAGGAGACGGAGGCCGAGGCGACGATAGAAGAGGTGGTGGAGTGCCTTGCCTCGCTGGCCGCGTCGGCGGCGCCCGAGCGGGGCGCCTCCGAGCATCTGGCGGTGGCCCGGTACTCAGCGCCGGTTCGGGGGTGCGGGCGGTGTCCGGCTTCAGCACCACCTACGGCGTCGGCGCCCAGACGGACCGGGAGTGGATCGAGGCCGTTTGCGGCGCGGTGACCCACGCGGTGCCCACCACCCTGCTCCTGCCCGGCATCGGCACCCTGCCCGAACACGAGCGCTCCTGCCGTCGCCCCGGCGCCAGTACGTTTCGACCAGGGCCGGGGCGCCCCGAGCCGGTGGTGTCGTCAGCCGAGCAGGGTGCGGGCGATCTCCAGGGCCAGGCGCAGTTCCAGTGTGCTGCCTGCGGTGGTGGCTGAAGGCAGGAGTTCCTCGGCGCGTCTGACCCGGTAGGTGACGGTGTTGCGGGCCACGTGCAGGGCGCTGGCCGCGGCCCGCAGGCTGCGTTCTTCCGCCAGGTAGACCCGCAGGGTCTCGCGCAGCTCTTGTACCCGGGTGCCGTCGGAGGCCAGGGGGCCGAGGAGGTCGTGCACGAACCAGCGGGCGTGCTCGGGGTCGGCGGTGGCCAGTGCGACCAGGCGTACCTCGTGGTAGTCGGTCAGCCAGTCGCCGGGGGCGAGCCGGGCGACGCGTTCCGCCTCACGTGCTCCGTAGTGACTGCGGCGCATCCCTGCCGTGCCGTGCGCGGGCGGTCCGAGGGCGAGGCGCACTCCGGGAGCGTGGTCGACTCCGGCGCGTACGCAGTCGGGGAGACCGGCGAGGTCGTCGGGAGCGTGCAGCCACAGCCAGGCGATGTCCGCGCCGGCGGGGATCATGAGGGTGTTGCCGGAGCCGGATATGCGGGCCAGCGCGGCCGCCGTGTGCTGGAGCCGCTCCGCTGCGGGCAGCGGGTCCTCGGCGCTGTCGCACCACAGCACGGCGGCCAGGTGCGTACGGGCGACGTCATAGCGCAGCCGCCGGGTCGCGGCTTCCGGATTCACCGGGCGGGCGGCCAGCAGGTCGTCGATCGTCTTGCGGCGGGCGGCTTCGTCGCTGCCGCGCCAGCGGTCGCGTTCGGCGATGTAGGACTCAGCGATCAGGCTGGCATGGGTGTCGGCGTGGGCGAAGAGTTCCTCGGTGATCCGGCGCAGCTCTGTGAGGCGTTCGTCGGCCGGGACGTACTGCTCGACGGCCGAGGTGAGTTCCTGGGTGAGCCTGGCGTGGCCGAGCCGCACCCCGCGCAGGACCCGGTCGAGTGCGACGCCCCGGCGTGCGAACTCGCGGCAGCCCTCCAGGGCTTCGTCGGGCAGTGTTGCGCCCTCGCCGGTGGTCTCGGTGAGCAGCAGTCGCAGGGCCGCCAGGACCGTCGACTCGGTCGAGCGCCGCAGGGTGGCCAGCGGCGCCGGACCGCCGCCGTGCTCGGGAACCTGTTCCAGGATTTCCGCGGCCATGGCGTCGGCGGTCTGAACCGCCCACCGGACGGGGTCGGGGCTGAGGACGGCAGCCATGGCGCTCATGGCTGCCGGGGACAGCGCGGGCTCGTGGTGAGGGCGGTCCTGGTCCGGTTTGAGCTGTCGTATCCACTGCCGTGTCATCAGCGCCTCCCTTCGGTCCATGGTGCCGGGGCTGTAGCCACGCCGCGTCCTGGCCTCATCGCAGGCCCACCCCTGTCGCCGGGCCGCTGCGGCCGTGGGCAGCGGCCCTCCCTCCCCGTGGGGATGGGAGAGAGGGCGCTGCCTCACCGGGCGGGCGGTACGGCGGCGGGTGCGGCGAGCTCCTGCCGCAGCGCTGCCACCAGGCCGGGCACCTCCGTGCGGGACGCACCGCCGAAGATGTAGTGGTCCGGACGCAGCAGCAGGGCCCCTTGACCGCACCGTTCCAGGTGGGAGGAGTAGGTGCCGTCGAGGTCGACGACATCGGCCGGCCCGTTCGCCGCGGGGTCGCTGGTGACCCGCAGGAGACGGATGCCGAGCCGCTCGCACCAGCCGAGGGTCTCGCCGTCGAGCACAGCGCGCGGGTCCTCGGCGCCGAGCAGGGCGAAACCGGTGCCGACGGATTGATCGAAGAGCCCGGTGCGGCCGCGGAAGCGCACCCGGCCCTGGCAGCCGAGCTGTCCCGCCGGGGCCATCGGGGTCCCGTCCGCTGCCTGCTGCAGCAGACCTCCGGTGAGGATCTGCGGGGGCATGTCCGCCAGCGGGTCACGGCCGGCCTTCCGGTCGGCGAGCATCCGCGCGTCGCGGAGAGCGGCGGCGGTGGGGTCGGGTTCGCAGATGACGCCGCCCAGGAAGACGGAGAGTTCGATGGCGTGCCGCAGGTGCTGGGAGCGTTCCGTGGTGTAGGTGTCCAGCAGGGTCTCGCCGGCCTCGCCGCGGAGCACGAGGTCCAGTTTCCAGGTGAGGTTGGCGGCGTCGCGGATGCCCGAGCACATGCCCTGGCCGGCGAACGGCGGCATCTGGTGGGCGGCGTCACCGGCCAGGAACAGGCGGCCTTCGCGCCAGTTCTCGGCCCAGCGGGCGCGGAAGGTGTAGACGGTGTGCCGCTCCAGGGTGGCGTTGCCCGGGTGCAGGTCCCAGGCGGCCAGCAGACGCCAGGCGTTCTCCGCGCTGCCGAACTCGGCGGATGACTCGCCGGGCAGCAGCATGAACTCCCAGCGGCGCCGGCCCGGCCCGCCGGAGACCGCCGTGGTGGGCCGCAGCGGGTCGCAGACCTGGAGGTTGCGCGGGGTGAAGACACGGTCCGCCTCGTGCGGGAGGACGTCCAGGACCAGCCAGTCGTGCTGGAAGCCGCGGTCGGTCATCGTCGTCGTCATCCGGGAGCGGACGAAGCTGTTGGCGCCGTCGCAGCCGACGACGTAGCGCGCACGAAGCGTGCGGTGTTTGCGCACGCCGCTGCGCAGCACCGGTTCGTCCCCGGCGCTCTCGGCGACGGTCAGCGAGACCCCGGACGCGTCCTCGGCGAGGTCCGTGGCCTCCCAGCCGCGCAGCACCTCGACCCCCGGGGTGCGACGGGCCTGCGCCTCCATGGCCCCTTCCAACTGCGGCTGGGTGAAGATGTTCATCGCCGGCCAGCCGGAGTGGCCGGTGTCCTCGAACGCCAGCCGCAGCAGGGTCTCGCCGTCACTGTTGCGCCATTCGTAGTCCGCGGCCGGCTCGCTGAACATGGGCAGGGCGTCCGCCAGGCCCAGCGAGGCCAGGATGCGGGCGACCTCGTGGTCGAAGACCACCGCCCGCGGCAGCGGGTAGGGATGTGGCCAGCGTTCGACGAGGCCCACTCGCCGTCCCCGGGACCCGAGCTGTATCGCGGTGGTGAGCCCGACCGGTCCGGCGCCGATGACCAGCACGTCGTACGTGCCATCGCCGACGTCGTCGGCTGAGGCCTGGACGCATCCTGGTGCTGTCACCGTCGCGCCGCCCGCTCCGGTGTCCGTGTGGTTCTCGTTCATGGTGTCCTCCTGCCGTACGGTCGTCAGCTCGCGTCATGGGCGCCGGTCATCAGCGCGGCGAGGTCCTCGGGCTCAAGGAAGGAGGGCGGGACCGGCGGGCCCCAGTTGTAGAGCGAGCGGGCGTCCTCCCACACCCGGGGCGTCCACAGCTGGTCGTCGACGATGCAGTCCATGTCGGCGAAGTACTCGGAGAAGTTGCCCGCCGGGTCCTTGAGGTACCAGAAGAAGTTCGAGCCCACGTGGTGGCGGCCCAGGCCCCAGACATGGCGTTCGGGGTGGCCCTCCAGCATGCGGGCCGCGCCGCGCCCGACCTCGTCGACGTCGTCGACCTGCCAGGAGGAGTGGTGGAGGAAGGAGATCGGGGCCTGCTGCACCAGGACGTTGTGGTGGTCAGTGGAGCACCGCAGGAAGGCGGCGCCCGGAACCAAGTCGCTGACCTTGAATCCCAGGCCCTCGGTGAAGAACCGCTGCGAGGCCGCCTGGTCGGTCGACCCGAGCACCACGTGCCCCAGGCGGCGCGGCCGGACGGCGCCCTCGCGCAGGACCGCCGGTGCCCGGCCGTCGGGCCGCTCGGTACGGCCGGGCCCGTTGTAGGCCACCGGTGCGGCGGCTGGCTGTACGAGGCGAGGTTGGATTTCGACGGTGACGGTCACCTCGGTGCCCGGGTCGACCGCGCGCAAGCAGTGCCCGTCGAGAACGCGGGGCACCGCCAGGCGGTCCAGGGCGGCGCCGATCCGCCCGAGGTCGTCGGCGTCATCGACGGCGACGACCAGTTCGTCCAGCCGACGTCGGGCGGCGTGCACGATCTTCAGCTGCTCACCGCCGTCGGCCGAGGCGAAGCGCCCGCGGCCCAGGGCGGTGAGGCCGAAGTCGGCGTAATAGTCGTGCGTGGCATCGACGTCGGGCACGCCCATCGTGATCCGGGCGAGACGGTGCAAGGGCATGACGGCTCCTTGAAAGCAGGGGGCAGGGCGGTCGGAGGTCAGGCGCCGGGACCGTCGGGGTAACCGGGGCCCGCGACCAGCCGGTTGCGGAGCGCGCCGATGCCCTCGATCCAGCTGTGCAGTTCCTCGCCGGGAGTCAGGAACCGACGCGGAGTGCGGGCGCCCCCGACACCGGCCGGGGTGCCGGTGAAGACCAGGTCGCCGGGCAGCAACGGGCAGACGGCGGAGAGCCACGCGATCTGCTCCGCGACCGGGAAGACCATCCGGCCGGTACGCGACTCCTGCATCGTCTCGCCGTCGACAGCGCAGCCCAGGGACAGGTCATCGGGGTCGGCGAACTCGTCGGGCGTGACCATGACCGGACCGGTCGGACTGAACCCGGGGAACGACTTGCCCAGTGCGAACTGCGGCGCCGGACCCTGGAGTTGGATACGACGCTCCGAGAGGTCCTGCCCCAGGGTGAGGCCGGCGACGTGTTTCCATGCGTCCGCCGCGCGCACCCGGTGGGCGCGGGCGCCGATGACCGCGACCAGCTCGACCTCCCAGTCCACCATCGCGCTGGGCAGTTCCACCGTGTCGTACGGACCGGCCAGCGAGGCGGGGTACTTGGTGAAGACGGCTGGGCGGGCCGGGGTGTCGAGAGCGGACTCCTCGATGTGGTCGGCGTAGTTCAGCGCGACCGCGAACACCTGACGCGGACGCGGCACGGGGGCACCGAGCCGTCGCTCCTCCAGCGGCATCCGCTCGGCTTCCTGCGCGGCGGGCGTTCGTGCCCAGGCGGTGAACTCCGCCCAGTGCTCGAAGACGGCCTGCGGGTCGGACGGGAAGTGGCCGTCACTGGCCTTCTCCACGTCGACCACCCCGTCGTCGTGAACGAGTACCAGACGGTTGCCGAGATTTGCTGTGCGCATGGCGCACCACCTCCAGGGAGGAAGAAGGAAAGGGGAAGAAAAGGAAAGGGAAAGAACGGGAAGCCTGGTGCTGCCGGACCCGGCGGCGGCAAGGGAGAAGGGCCCCGGCGGCTGCGGACTCAGTCCCGCATCCTGCGCCACCGCAGGTGCTGACGGGCTCCTTCATCCGTGGTGGCCGTCAGCAGCAGCTCGTCCGGCTCGCTGTGGACAGCCCGCTCCAGGGTGGCTCCCACCCAGGGCCCGTAATGGCTCGCGATGACGTGGTGCCGCACCGAACCGTCCGGCATCTGCTCCCAGCGCCCGGCGTACGCCACGGTCCCGCCGGACACCCCCGCCTCGCCGGTGGCTTCGGTCCGCGCCGTGGCCCCACCGGCGATGGCCGGATCGCTGGTCAGGAGGGCGCTCATCCAGCCGTCACGGGTGTACAGCAGCATCCCGCCGGGCCGGTCGCCCAGCGGCCGGGCCTCCTTCCCGGCTCGCTCGGCCGAGCAGCGCACCAGACTCCAGCCACCGATGATCTCGTCCACGTCCACATACGCCTCACAGGTTTCGTTCCGGAGCGGCCCGGCTGGACGGGGCGCACAGGGGCACCACGGAGCAGCGCCCGGCCCGGCCGGACCGTGGGGTGACCGAAGCCGCCCACGCCCTTAGCCAACCGCGGCCCCCACTTGCCCTCCTCGGTCTGCGAGCCCAAAGAACCGGCCCGCGTTTGCGCCCAGTGGCTCTCTCACGACGCCGACGGGCGGTGGGTGCCGACTCCGCGGCGCACAGCTGGCTCAGTGCGGATTCGAGCGGTCGGCGGGTGGGGCGGTCCCGTTAGCCGACGCCAGATGTGCCCCACCTCCGGAGCCGATCCAGCGACGTTCCAAGGGCACGCGGACGTCGCTTCGCCCTCTGCGGAGGGGGCTGTGTCCCGTTACTTCTCGCGTGTCGCGGTAGCCGTCGCCGGTGCCGCGGCGCTCGCCGCTACCGTCGCGCTGCCCGCCGTTGCGGCCGACCACAGCCATCACGCCCCAGCCCCGCACCCGAAGCCTGAACGCGGAGTGGGTCACGATGAGAACTTCGGCCGCTTCCCGGTCAATGAGCAACAGCCCGCGGCGGGCAGGCACGTCAATTACCTTGCACAAACCGGCCCACATGGCCGCCCTGGAAGAAGAAGCCGGCGAAGGCGCCAGGCAATACGGGCGTCCGGCCGGGCTACTCAGTCGAAAGTGCTGGCCAGGTAGGCGTTGCGGGTTCTGATGAGGTGGGGCATGTACCGGCGTAGGAGGAGTGTGTCGATGGTGCGTCCGACAGGCCCCAGCGGTGAGGCGAAGTCGATGACGTCTCGCATGAGGGTGCCGCCGATGCCGTCCGGCTCGAAATGGTGGGCGTGACGCCACCGCTTGAAGGGTCCGAACTCCTGCTCGTCCACGAAACATCGGGGCCGGTCGTAGGAGGTGATGCGGGCCTTGAGCCGCCAGGTCACGCCGAGATGGCGAGCCTGGAAGGTCACCGTGTCACCGAGCGCCAGCTCGCCCCGCGTCTTGCCGTCAACCGCTCGCTCCGAAGAACCGGCCATCGAGCGGGTATGCGACTCCACGTCCAGGCATACCGCGAACACCTGGTCCGGGGGTGCGGCGACGGCTGTCACGACCTCGAAATGCTGCACAATCTCACCCTAGACGCTGGGTATTCCGGGCCCTTGCCCGGGGCGAACGCACAACATCGTCGGGCTCGAAGACCACAAGAGCGAGCAGCTCTTCGCACAGTTCGGCCAGGCCCCGGTGGACGCCCTGAAGATCGCCAAGCCGGGTCGGGCGCGACCTGGACAGCACGCCACAGTGCTTTCCGCCGGGTCCGTGAAGTACACCCCCCGGCCGCCGTCGTTGTGGTTGATCGCGCCGGGTTGTTGCCAATTGTGTCGGCCGCGCCGGCTCCCAACTCCCAACTCCGCTACAAGCAAGGCATGTTGGGGTGGGGCCGGGGCACGCCAGAAGCCTGCCGCGAGGGTCAGTAGCCGCCGGTCGGCAGCACTGGCACCGCCACACCACGCTGGACGCGAGCTGGTGCGGGAGCAGGGGTCTGTGATGGATCGTGTGAGTCATCGCCGCACTCCAGAGGCACACTCGCGCTGTTCTGCCAGCGGTGAACGCCAGCCCGACCGGGCCCGATCGTCACTACAGTCCAGTCGCATGACGACGGTTACCACGCACACGGTCGAGTACCAGGCCGACGGCCTAACGATGATCGGACACCTCGCGCTCCCGGCCGGCGTCGACCGCCGGCCCGCGGTGCTGCTCGGACCAGAGGGCATAGGTCTCAGCGACGTCGAGCGCCGCCGTGCCGATGCGCTCGCCGAGCTGGGATACGTAGCGCTGGCCTTCGACCTCCACGGCGGGCGCTATTTGGACGACCCCGAGGAGATGCTGGCCCGTTGCATGCCGCTGCTCGCCGACCCCGACCGGATGCGGGGCATCGGCCACGCGGCGCTCGACGTGTTGCGCGCCGAACCGCGGACCGACCCCGACCGGATCGCCGCCGTCGGCTACGGCACCGGGGGCGCCATCGGGCTGGAACTCGGGCGCGACGGCGTCAGCCTGCGCGCGATCGGGACAGTCAACGCACTGACCACGGGCCGACCGGGCGAGGCGGCGCGCATCCGCTGCCCAGTGTGGGCCGGGGTCGGGTCGGAAGACCCGATCATGCCGCCCGCGCAACGGGAGGCGTTCACCGCCGAGATGCAGGCCGCGGGCGTCGACTGGCGCCTCACGGTCTACGGCGGAGCCTTGCACGCCTTCCACCACCCGCCGGTCGACCACACCGTGCGCCCCGGTGTCGGCTATCACCCACGGCACGCGCAGCGCGCCTGGCGCGACATCGTCGACCTGCTCGCCGAGTGCCTGCCCGTAACGGAGTGATCTGGTCGGCAACCACGGTTCCGGGCCGCGAACCAGGGTGCCGTCCGCGACGAACACGGTGTCCTTGCGAAACCGCTGCCGCGGGTGCAGCGCGAGCAGTGCAACGCAGTCACCCACTCGCCGAAAGCAGGGCGGGCTCAGCCTGGTGAACCGGGTTGTCCAGGACGGCTCCGACGCCGTGATCACACCAGCCACATCGAGATCATCTCGCCTGTGACTGGTGATTGCCCGGGCGGGACGTCATGGTTCCGGAGGCGCGCGTTGCCATTACAGCAACAAGAGTTGTAGTCCCGTGCGCGCTGGTCGCAGCCTGATGCTCGGCCAAAGGCCGTCGACAACAATCAGGAGGCCACCCGATGACCACCCATGAAGGCGTCATATCCGCACTGAGCGCAGACGGCAACGGGCAGCTGGGTAGCCGCATCCACCACGTTCGAGCCGGTGAGTTGGATGGCCATGCCGCCATCAGTGGCGGCACAGTCGGCTCGAAGAAGCTCTGGATGGGCCTGGTGGAGAATGCGCCGTTGAGTGCAACGGACGACCACCATCATGGCGAGTCCGAAGCGGGGATCTACGTGGTCAGCGGTCACCCCGTGTTCGTCTTCCACGACGGCATACAGGAGGTACGGATCTCCGCCGATCCTGGCGACTTCCTGCTTGTCCCCCCGTTCGTCCCGCATCGCGAGGAGAACCCCGACCCGAACGAGCCCGTGGTCGTCGTGATCGCACGGACCACCCAAGAGCCGATCAAGGTCTCCGTGCCCGAGCTGTACCAAGTCAAGGAGACAGGCACATGGTAGGGAGAGGACGTGGCCCGGTTGATCGGGTGAAGCGCCCGCGCCCCGTTCCCGATACGGGACAGCCCTTACGACTTGGTGCGCGATAGGCGACGTCGCCGACCATAAGTCAGCACAACGGAAGGGGCGGCGCCGGAATCCTCCGGTGCCGCCCCTTCCGGCGCTCCGTCTACGTGCTCAGGAGCCCGACATGGCGTCCCCGAACATGGGGTCATCCCCCAAGTTCCCGATGCCGACGGACGACGCACCGAAGCTCACCGCGCCGGTGCCCGTGATGCCTCCGGTGGAGCCGCGCAGCACCCACACGGCGCCGTCGTCGCTGTTCTCGCCGCCCGCGCCCACCGACAGATCGGCGCGACCGTCCTTGTTGTGGTCGGCGAGGTGGATGGCGTCGCCGAACATGTCCGACGACTCGTTGGCGCCCGGGACACCCGAGGTGCCCTGGTTGAAGGACTGGGCGCCGGTCCCCGTCAGGCCGGAGGCGCTGCCGCGCAGCACCCAGACGTTGCCGGCGTGGGTCGCGGAGCCGATGGTCTTGAAGCTCGCGCCGACGGCGAGGTCCGGGTAGCCGTCACCGTTGACGTCGCCCGCGGCGAGTGTGCCACCGAACGAGTCGTCGGACTCGCCCGTTCCCGGCACACCCGCGGTGTCCTGGCTGAAGACGGCGCTGTGAGTGGTGTCGACGCCCGCCGCACCGCCGTAGAACACGGTGGCGTAGCCACCCTTCGCCGTCTGGTCCGTGACGGAGACGAAGTCGGTGCCGACGACCAGGTCGTCGTGCCCGTCGCGGTCGAAGTCGGCCACGGTGAGCGCGCCCGCGTACCCCGCTCCCACCTCGGTCTGCAGCGTGGGCCCGGTCGAGGCGCCCCGGTAGACGAAGTTGCCCGCGGAGGACCCCACTACCACGTCGTCCGTCCTGTCGTTGTCGAAGTCCCCGGCGGTCATCTGGACGGCGCCCTTGGGGTACGCGCCGGACTCGATCTGCGCGTCGAAGCGCAGCTTCCCGGCCGCGCCGCCGGACTTGGTGAAGCCGCCCTTGAAGATCCACACGTCCTTGCCGGTGGAACCGACGGCCAGATCGGCCTTCCCGTCACCGGTGAAGTCGCCGACGGCGAGGGACTGGCCGAACCGGTCGTGGCCCGACACGTTCGGGTCGCTGATCGTCGTGCCGCCTGACAGGCCGGACGAGCCGCCCCACAGGATGGTGACCGAACCGCCGTCGACGTCGCCGCTGACGTCCTCCAGCGGTGTGCCCACGACGAGATCGCCGTAGCCGTCGTTGTTGAGGTCGCCATGCGCGAGTTCGGTGCCGAAGCGGTCGGAGGTCTCCGAGTCGCCTGGCACGCCGGAGGAACTCTGCGACGTGGTCTTGTGGCGCGCGGCGCTGATACCGCTCGACGAGCCGTAGTTGACGACCACGGCGCCCGCCTTCGCCTTCCCGCCCGCGACAGCACCCGGGGCGCCTGTCGCCAGATCGCGGTAGCCGTCACCGTTGAAGTCGTCGGCGAGGCCCGACGCGGCGGCACTCGCGCCGCCGGGCAGCGTGATGAGCAGGCCACCGGCCAGTGCGGCCGCGACGGCGGTGGCGCCCAGGACGACGGGACGCCGGGAGCGCTTGTGATGGGGCCGGGACATGAGTTCCTCTCCAGGACATACGTGTGGACTCGGAGATGACCTCTGGTGAACCTGAAGGGTTGTACGGGAAAGGGGAGGTTTTGGTGCCAACGACGTGGCGCACGGCAACGACCGGGGCACTTCCGGGGCATGAAGTGGGCCGTGCGGCTCGGGAGTTGTTGTGACGCCATACCTGGGCTCAACGCCGTGACCCTTCCTCACCCGGTTGCGGTCCCGATCTGCTGTGCCCCAGGGGCGCACGTACGGGAGCGAGAGGCGTTCAATGGTCTTTGCCGCAGACGGCGCCACACACGTTGGAGGACACGCACGCGCTGGCATTTCGCCTGCAGGAGCGGAAGGTCACATGCTCACCCCCGGGGCACCCGGGCACCGGTGCGCAGGTCAGGGGCGACGCCCCACAGCTCATCGCGGTCAGTCCCGGCCGCCAGGGGCGGGTCAGGTGCCGGGGCGCGGGGCTCGTAGGTGCCGGCGCCGGGCCAGCTCCTCGTCGTCGACCAGAGTGAGCATGGGCTGACCCGGCGCGCACATCATGGTGACGAGGAAGCGGCTCCGGGAGTCCGTCCGGTTGTTTCCGTCCTGGTAGTGGATGACATCGCCGCCCGGCTCCCAGAACGTCTCCCCGGCCTTGATCACCCGCTCCGGCTCACCTTCCAGCTCGAAGCGCATCTCGCCCTCCAGCATGTAGCCGAAGGCAGGTCCCGAGTGCCGGTGCGGAGGGGTGCCGGGATCGCCGGGAGGGAACTCGATGAGAACCGTCATCGCCTCCGCTCCCTCCGGAATGAGCGGCGGTTTCGCCGACTGCAGCACGGTGAGCGCCGTCTTCCATGCTTCCGAGCGCGGCTGACTTCCGGTGCTGCCTGCCGGCCTTTCGTTGTTCGACATAGCGAGGTCTCCAGCGTGGGAGGGCCGGGTCAGGCGAGCCAGTCGGTGTAATGGGTGGGGGCGATCCGTGCGTCGTCCCTGGTGGTGAGCACATCGCCGTCGACGGCGGCGAACATGCCGGCGGTGTCGTCGGTGACGACCGTGCGGCCGTCGGGCCGGGCGTTCAGGGTGATCCGGCCGAGTTCGTCGAGGGGATGCACGTCGGGCCCGCCGACGTTGAGGGTTGCGTTCAGAGGGGTACCGGCGGCGACTTCGGTGACGGTGTCGGAGACGTCCTGGGCGGCGATCGGCTGGAGTGGGGTGGTGGGCAGGCGAACGGTGTCGCCTTCGGTGGTCCAGGACATGAAGGCGTCGATGAACTCCATGAACTGGGTGGCGCGCACGATCGAATAGGGGACCGGGCCGGCCTTGAGGAGGTCTTCCTGCAGGACCTTGGCGCGGTAGTAGGCGAGGTCGGGCACCTGGTCCGCGCCCACGATCGAGAGAATGACGAAGTGCCCCACCCCGCCCTTGTGGCCGGCGGCCAGGAGGTTGTCCATCGAGGTCCGGAAGAAGGCGGGAGAGGCGTCGTCGAAGGTCGGGGAGTTCGTCAGATTGACGACACAGTCGGCTCCGGCCACCGCCTCCTCCACGCCTTGGCCTGTGAGCACGTCGACCCCTGTGGACGGCGAGTGCGGCGCGGCCTCGTGTCCGGCGGCGTTCAGCTTCTTGACGACCTGCGACCCGATCAGACCGGTTCCGCCGATGACTGCGAACCTCATGAGGCACCTTTCGTCGCGCACCGATAGGTCATGCCTCTCCAGACTGCGGCGAGGCAGTGCGCGGTGCACGCGGGACCATGCACTCCTGGGCATGTGGGTGGCGCTAAGTGCTTGGGTCATCACTGAACGCGATCGAGCTAAGAGTCATTCCCTTGGCCGCTGCGGCCGGCCCGAGCGCTCCGCCCTCGCCGTTGCCGCCACCGGCGTGGTGGGCCGGTCCGCGCAGCGGCCAGTGGGGCACCCCTTGCCGGCCGTGGCCGACCAGAGCGGCTTCCTGAAACCAGTCGGGTCATTCGTCCAGTCCTCTGGGTCCAGCGTGCAATGGTTGCCGGGCTGAGCTCTGCTTAGGGTCAGAGTCCCCTGGCTTCGCCGAAAGGGACCTGCCCATGGCTGACAAGCCCTCAATTGTTCTGGTGCACGGTGGTTTCGTGGACGGGTCCGGCTGGCAAGCGGTCTACGACTTGCTCACACACGACGGCTACCGGGTAGCCGTGGTGCAGAACCCCACCCTGTCGCTGCAGGACGATGCCGCCGCCACGCGGTTGATCATCAACGAGCAGGATGGCCCGGTTGTGCTGGTCGGCCACTCTTGTGGCGGTGCGGTCATCACCGAAGCGGGCACCGACTCGAAGGTGGCTGCCCTGGTCTACATCGCGGCCTTTGTGCCAGACGCGGGCGACTCGGTGAATACGCTCACCGGCGGTTTCCCTACCGACGTGCCCGGGCCGCCGATCCTGCCACCCAAGGACGGCTTCCTGTTCCTCGACCGGGACAGGTTCCCCGCATCGTTTGCCGGTGACCTGCCCTGTGACAAGGGGTGGTCTGCCGCATCGCTTCGCCGGTGACTCGACTGGACCCTGCTCGGTCGCAGCTCGGGTCGGCCCGCTCCCGGCCCGCGTGGAGGGGGGCGCCGGCACCTCTGAGCACAGTGAACGGTCTCTGCCTCAGGTATGGCTCGGGGTGGGCCCGCGCCGTGTCCGGAGCAGCTATGGCCTGACGCTCCGGCCTGTGATGGCCGGATTCCGGCAACGTGCCACCCGCCCGGTGCAACGATCAACTCGATGGTCGTGCGGGAGCATTCCGGTGACGGCCGAGTCAGACAATGTCCCAGGTCAGGGAGAACACCATGGCGATGGATGGACGCGTGAAAGAAGCCATCCAGGCCGTTGCCGAACGCCTCACGGACGCCTACATCACGACACGCACCCCCGAGGAGATCGAGGCAGCCGTCACGGAGGCCCGCGATGCCGGTGAGTGCGGTCTCGGCCCGGGCACCATGGGCAGACCCCGTGGTGGGCAGCGAGGGCGGGGCGGAATCGGCCGCAGTGGCGGCTTGGAGGACGAGGTCGGTGACCGCTTCGGGGTGGGAGATCATGGCTACGTGGGAGGAGTCGATCTCCACGGCGTGTGAACCCGCACGCCTGGCCTCGAAGCGTTCCTGGTCGGGGTTGATGGTCCTGTCCTGCTTCGCGACGAGGAACCACGACGGGATGTGTCTCCAGGCAGCTGCCTTGGCCTTCTCCGAGAACGCGGTCGTCGCTGCGGGCCGTTGGGCCACCGCCATAAGCCGCGTGGTGCTTTCCGGCAGGTGGCGGGGCCGAGCCCGTAGTCGGCGTGCTCACGTGCGTACGGGACGAACTCCGCGGTGTTGTTGGGCCGCACCACGACGTCATGGCCCGCCCGGCCCTCCAGCCGGCCAGTCTCTCCGCGACCTGCGCGAAGTGCGAGCCGTCCACGACGTCCGGGGTGGGCGACTTCGCGAGGAACGCTCCGAGGCGGTGCTCTGCCACCTCCGCCACGTCGGCGCGGTCCCGGGCACGGGAGGGGAGCAGCCGCACATGCGGGGCCGCCCTCCCAGTAACCGCTGTACGGTCTGCGGCCGCGCACCTGGATACTGATCACCATGCGCACTGACTTTGACCCCGCCGCAATGTCCCGCAACGAGTTCTACAGGCTGCTGACCGCGGTGGTCGTTCCGCGGCCCATCGCCTGGGTGTCGACCACGTCGGCGGACGGGACGCACAATCTCGCGCCGCACTCCTTCTTTACGATTGCCAGTGTCGCGCCGCCCGTTGTGCAGTTCACCTCCGTTGGGCGCAAGGACACCTTGCGCAATGTCGAGGCGACCGGACAGTTCGTGGTGAACCTCGCGCCGGAGGGGCTCTTCGAGCAGATCAATGACACGGGGACGGATTTCCCGCACGGGGTGAGTGAGTTCGAGGCGGCCGGGGTCGGTTCCGAGCCGAGTCTGCGGGTCAAGCCGCCGCGGGTGGCAGCCTCCCCGGTGGCGTTGGAGTGCGAGGTGCACACCACGCTGGGAATCGGGGACGCCACCGTGGTGTTCGGGCGCGTGCTGCATGCCGCGGTGTCGCAGGACGTGCTGGTCGACGGGCACCCCGAGATCTCCAGGATGAAGCCGATGTCACGGCTCGGAAAGGACGAGTGGGGCACGCTCGGCGACGTACGGGAGATCTCCCGTATCCGGCACGCGGACTGGCGGGGGCCGGCCGGCGACCGGTAGGGGAGGGGTAAGAGGGGGAGAGGTGCTCCGGGGAGGCAATTGAGGCGGGGCGTTGCTGTGACTTCTCTTGCGTTCGGGGGTGTGCACGCGCCGCCCGACCATTAATACGTACTCCGCACACAGACAGTTTCCCAGCGATCACCTAACGGTCAGGCGCTGCTCGATGGGTGGGCGTGAGCAGGGTGGCCGCGGCCATGGGCTCTGCTCCTGGCCGCCCGCGCGGTCAGGAGGGGGTATGGCGACGGGCGGCCGACCCGCGGATCTGCAGGCCGTCCAGAAGGTCCTGGGTCGCGGCTGCCACGGCGTCCACGGCCTGGTCGAAGACCTCGCGGTTGTGTGCGGCCGGGGCACGGAACCCGGAGACCTTGCGGACGTACTGGAGGGCCGCGGCCCGGATGTCCTCATCGGTGACCTCGGGGGCGGCGGGCGGGCGGAGTGTCTTGATGCTGCGGCACATGAGTCCAGTGTGCCTCGCGCCGCCACGGTCAGCCGTCGAGTCCGGTCACCCGCATCGTGATGTTGAGGCGGCCGCCGGCCAGACCGGTCGCCGGGTCGCCGGTGCCCGGTCGGACCTTGGGCACGCCGTGGTAGGCGAAGCGGGACGGGCCGCCGAAGACGAAGAGGTCACCGGAGGCCAGCTCGATATCGGTGTACGGCTTGGTCCGCGTCTCGGTGTTGCCGAACCGGAAGACGCAGGTGTCACCGATGCTGAGGGAGACGACCGGCGCGCCGGAGCGCTCTTCCTTGTCCTGGTGCATCCCGAGTTTTGCCTGGTCGTCGTAGAAGTTGATCAGTGCCGTGTCCGGTGTGTAGCCGTCACCCGCAGCGGTGTCCTCGTACGCCTCGACCAGCGCCCGACGGCCCAACTCCACCATCCAGTCAGGGAATTCGGGGACCCGGGCGCCATTCACATCGTCGGCGGTGCGGGTGTAGGCGTACGGCTGCCAGTGCCAGCCGATGCACACCGTCTGGACGGACATCACTCCGCCGCGCGGAAGCTTGGTGTGCCGGATCGGGGCCGGGCCGCGTGCCCAGCCACGGCACGCGGTGACCAGCTCGCGCTGCTGGGCCACGGTCAGCCAGCCGGGGACGTGGACGGCGCCGGGGGCGATCTCCCGCCGGATGTTGGTACGGGCATGGCTTCGGCCGGGTCCGGCGGGGGAGCGGCGGCCCCCGGAACCGTCGGATTCTCCCGCTCCGCCGGACCCGGCCGAAGCTCCAGGGCTTCCGGGCCCTCCAGGCCCCCCAGGACCTTGAGGCCCTTCACCGTCACCCGGTCGGCCAGATCCATCGGCGCTCGTCGGCTCCCCGAAGGCTTCGTAGCCCCCGTAGCCCCCGAAGTCCTCGAATCCGGGAAGTGGCGTACTCATCTGCTCCTGCCTCATTGCTGGCTGGCTGCTTACAGCGTGCCACGGGGGTGAAGCGGCGTCGTACGGGCCGGTAGCCGCTCGGCGACCCAGCCGCGGTCGATGGTCCAGGTGCCGCCGTCCGTCGTGACACCGCGCATGCCCTGCAGCGTCGCTGGGCCTGCCAGGGCGGGGACGCGGGAGTCGCCGAGTGCCGCGAAGCCGAAGGTGCGGGCGGGGTCCCAGTCGGTGCTGTGACGCAGTCGGCGGCTCATCTGGGCCCAGCCGAGGGGCGCGGCGGCCACCACCCAGGCATCCGGTTCCCCGGCGGTGAAGCGGCGAGCCGCCCGCAGCCAGGACGCCGCGGATTCCGGCCAGTCGACCACGGCGAGGACCGGCTGTCGCCCGATCCCGCACCAGGCGTCGGTGAAAGCCGCCGCGGACGCACGCGACGCGGCGTCCCGGCTGTGCCCGACGACCACCGTGGCGATACGTAGGTGGGGCGCGGTCAACAGGCGGAGGAGGGTGGCGAGTTCCGCCTCGGTGTGCGGGGCGGGGGAGGGGAGACCGTCGTAGGCGGCCACCTCGGCGGGGGAAATCAGGGGCGAGGTCATCGGGAGGGGGACCGGGCGTGGCCGGGTCAGATCAGAGTGGGCTGGAGGGCGCCCTCGTGCGTGAGCAGCGCAACCTTGGCTTCGACGCCTGCCGCATAGCCACGCATCGTTCCCTCCGCGCCGATCACTCGATGGCATGGGCGCAGGATCAGGAGAGGATTCGCGCCGACGGCTGCCGCCAGAGCCCGTACGTCGCTCCGCGGCACTCCGGCGGCATCGGCGAGCCGGCCGTAGGAGGTCGTCGTGCCGTATGGAATCGCTTCCAGGGCTCGCCAGACACGCTCCTGGAATGCCGTACCGGTTGTCCGGAACTCCAGCTCGAAGCGGGTGAGCCCGCCGGCGAAGTAGGCGTGGAGCTGGCGGACGGCCTCGGCGAAGGAGCCAGGGTCGTGACGCCAGTGCGGCCGTACGGTGCTGCCCTGCTGCTGCGGCATGGTGAGGGAGACGAGGGCGGTGCCGCCGGGGGCGGTGGCCGAGTCCTCTCCGACGAGCAGCAGCTCACCGAGGGGGCTGTCATAGGTCGTGTAGCGGGTGGTGACAGTGGTGGTCTCGGGGGTGACAGTGGTCGTCTCGGGGGAATCCATGGCGCGTCCTCGTTCGTGTCCGCTGCTTTCACTCCTTGAGTCTGCGGGAGCGGAGGCGCTTCGGCTGGCGGGAATCGGACGTGACGGTGGGGTGCCGGGGCTGGGGCCATGCGCGGCGCACCGTGTCCCGTCCGGACCGTGACGCAGGCGGTGGGACAGTGCCCTGACCAGCGTCGTCGACTGGATACAACGGCGCTGCTCAGGGCAGGGGGGACGCTCATCCGTGGGTCTGCTCATCGCCAGACTCGGGAGGGGAGGGCCGCTCGGGGCTCACTCCCCGCCTCTCCGTGCTCAGGAGCGGTAGTGCTCGACGACCTTCGTCGCAATGCCGCCCTTGATGGTGACCTGGACCTCGACGGACCCCAGCTTGGCCGCCTTCTCCAGCTGCTTCTCGGTGCACGGGGAGGTGCCGTTGCCCTTGCTGTCCATGGTGACATTGCCGTTCGACGCGCAGATGGTGGCGGCACCCAGAGTCTTGGTCTGCGACCCGACGAAGAAGGCCTGCTCCGTACCGGAGGCCGGAGCCACGGTCAGCTTGCCGGGCGCCATGTACTTGAGGACGCCGCTCACGGTGGCGTTCACTCCCTTGCCCTTGGGCGCCGATGCGGAGCCGCCCGCCGAACCGGAGCCCGATTCGGAACCACCCGTGCCGCTGCCGCCCGCCCCTTCGCTGTTCCCGCCGGTCTTTCCGGCTTGGGGCTTCTGCTGACCCTCTGCCGCACCGTCCTTGGACGGCATGCCGCCAGTGCTGCCGTTGGACGCCCCGCCAGCCGACGATTCCTCCGGCTGAGGGCTCGTCGAGACCTTGGTGCTCCCTTGCGCGTTGTCCTGGCCGTTGCCGCCACAGGCGGTCAAGGCGAGCGAGGCGACGGCTGCCAGCGAAGCAGCGGCGATCAGACGCCCACGACGACGGAACGTCGAGCCGGCGGAAGTGGCGGCCTTGGTGGTGCCGTTGGCGTCGACATCGGCCTCGGTGTGCTGGTTCCCGGACATGAATCCCCCTTGTGTTAAGACTGCCACTCAACATCCCTGCGGAGAAGCGGCGTTGCTGCGTTGGTGATGGAGCGGGTGCGGCCGTTGGCGTCGATCGACAGCCTTGGGTCAGGCCTCGACCCGCTTCGGTGCGCGACACACGTAGAGCTTGATCGCGCACGTTGGCGAACGGTTAACGCACCACTAACGCGGTCCTGAGAGCCGCTATTTCACCCGCAACAGGGGCAGGGGAAGGCCAGGGGAGGGGATGGGGGAGGGAACGGCGCGGAACCAAGGTAGGAGCCGGCGCCGTACCGTGAGCCGCCCGCCGGCGGAGGGGTGAGGTTGACGTCGTCCAGGCGTGAGGCCGAAGTGGACCATTGCCCTTGACCGTTGTGGGCTCTACGCCGCCTCGACGACCTCTGTTACCTCCGAGCGCACCGCCAAGGTCCATATCTCCAGCAGCACCGCATACTCCGCCATGTCCTGAGCCGACCACGCAAGGCCGCGCCGGGCGCGTACAAATCGCCGGATCGATTCGTTCGCCTCGGAAGCAGGGACGGGTACACCAGTATGGGCAGAAGGAGTTGGGGACATATGAGCAATGCTAGGGGCAGACACTGACAACGCGGCCCCGAGCCAACTGGCCCACGGCCCGCAGCTGCTGCTCTGGCCGACACTCCGACGCACTCTCAACTTCCTGACCAGCAAAGACGATCGGCCCTTACCGGCACCCCTGCTGGCGGCATGTGTCCATTCCCACACGCTCCGCGGTCGCCCGCATTCGCTTGGCGATCACGGCGGAAGCCCGCACCCAGGACACGCCCCCGCCGGCGCCGCTGCGCTCAATGGAGGAAGAAGCAGAACGGATGCCCCGCCGGATCAAGAAGTACCCGGACATCGTCCTGCGGCTGGAACGTGGCGCGCCTCGCTCCGATCGCGACCGCATAGGCCTCGGCCTCGTCAAGGTCATCGACCCGGAGATCGAGATGGAGCATCTTCTGCTGCTTCTGGGGGCGTTCCGGCCACACGGGCGCCTGGTATCCGGGCTCGGACTGGAATGAGAGACCGGTGCCGCCGTCCGGGCAGGCGAGCAGCACCCAGTCCCGCTCGCTGGCTTTCACCTCCCAGCCGAGCAACTGCCGATAGAAGTCCGCAAGCGTATGAGCATCCAGGCAGTCCAAGACCACCGCCGCAAACGAAATCCGAGGCCGCCCGGCCATCGTCCGTCCCACTGCTGACACCTCTCCCGTCACACCTGCCCCTCTCGATCGAGTGACGTCTCAGGTCCCGGTTGGCGCCGGTGCGCACGGGGCCTCCCACGACAGAACCTCAGGGGATACCCACTGGAGCAGCGGCCCTCCCGCATCGACCTCAGGCAGCGGAACTCCCAGGGAGGCCGCTCCTTGGCCCCACCGCCGTGTTCTGTCGACCCGCGTTGTCAGTGGTGCCCCGTACCGTGGTTTCGGTAACTATCCGAGCTGCTGGCGCTTCTCGGACCCGCTCCGCTCCCGTGACAGCGCACGGGAGCGGAGCACTCGTCCGAGCGGCAGAGCGGGCCTCTCGGTGGCGTGCAGGGAGCGGACTGTCCTGCGGCGGAGCGACGAGGAGGGTGGCCGGTTCGACGGCGGCGACTCCCGTAGCGGCCTGCCACCCTGCGGCGTCGTTCCTCACCGCAGAGTAGGCGGCGGCGGAGGTGGCAGCGCGGTCTGCGCGAGTAGGTCGGCGGTGGCCGACCTTCAGTCGCAGGTGCCTGCCGAAGGGGCGAGGGTGACGGGGGCATGAATGCGCTGCCGGTTGAGGGCTGCCGCCAGCAGTCGATCTCCGTCGTCCCCATTGGTGTGGTGGTGCAGAGGCCAGGCATAGGCCTCTCCCCGGCATCCTCCTCAGGCGCTGCGGGCGGGAGTGGGTGACGATGGAAAGGGCGGGGTGTAGCGGCGCGCTGAGAGAGGCGGCGGGGAGAGCCGTCGGAGGTACCTGCCCAGTTTCATCGGGAGGCCCTGATGGATTACCCGGAATGCTATGAGCTGGTATTTCAAGCTCCCGCGGTGGAGGACGACGTGGTGATCGTCCATCGCACCGAGCGGGCGGGGGCGGGCGGGTATCCGGTCTACGAGGACGAGTCGGGGATCGTACGCGCAGAGATCAGCGACCGGGGCGAGGTCCGCATGCAGGCCAGCGGGGGACACCAGATGCTCCGCACGCCGATGCTCGCGCGTCCCCTCACCCCGTGAGCTTCAGGAGCAGCCCATCCCGTAGGTGGGTGTGCGTATGCGTGCGCACATTCTGTAGAGCACCCCTTGCGCTGTGTGGAGCCCGCGACATTCGAGCGCCTCGCCCCGCTGCGAACCTCCTCCTGCAAGCCACCCATCGCCTTCTGTGTTTCGCTGACTGCGTCAGGTGAGCAGTTCGCGGCGCGCGATATCTGGGGGTGGTGAGCATCGTGATCTCCGGCCGCATTCCGTGGCCGGGTGAAATTCAGAGGCCGCGCAGATGGCCGCGCCTTCGAGGTGATCGGGGGGCGTCGGGCTTCGGCGCCTGTGCGGAATCCGCAGCGCTCTCTTCGCCGGTCGCGCCGAGTTCGCTGACCGTGCCGGCTTCGTCGCCTCGGTCGTTCTCGGCCTGGCTTGTCTCCTGCTCGCCCTCCTCGCCGCCGCTGATCTCGGCGGAGTGGGGCTGGGAGGCGGGTCCGGGTTGCGGTGTGGTGCGGGCGGTATGGCTTTCGAGTACCGCCATGGCGCGTTCGAGCGTCTCACCGGTGACCTGCATCCGGATTCTGGCCAGTCGTTCTAACTCGGTACGCGACACCACGTCAGGGTACCTGCCGTCAGTTCAAACCTCGGCCCGCCACAAAAACCGGGGGAGTGTGTGAAGTTGGCGCCTGCCATGCCCTCAACCCGTGCCTTGCGATGGATCACTGTATTGGTATGGACATGCACAAGGCGGAGCCATAATCTAACGCTGGTCTAGACCGCAGCATTCCCGCGATGCTGGCCGTAGCCGTAGCCGTAGCCGTAGCCGTAGCCGTAGCCGTAGCCGTAGCCGTAGCCGTAGTTGTCATTGCCGTCGCGCCGCGCTAGTTGGCGGTCTCGTGTCACCTGCCCCACTGACCCGCCCGCGCTCCAACGCCCCGCTTCCCGCACGCCAGTTGGTCCGGCGCCCGGTGGTACAGGCCGCGCGCTCCTGGTCTTGGTGATCGGCGGCAACTGACGCTGCCGGTTGAGCGATCCCCCCACACGCCGTGACCCCTCCCTGCCCGGAGGGTGGCCGGCGAGAAGGAGTCACCGTAATGAGGTCACGTATTGCCGCGCTGCTGAGTGCCGCGACCGTCGCCGTGGGCGTAGCCCTCGTGGTGCCGACGATGCCTGCGGTTGCCGCGACGGGGTGTGGTTCCCACTGTGCCGCGGCTTCGCCCGGTGCCGACGTCAGGGCCGAGGGGTTCGTCGTCAGCGAGGCTCAGTTCAACCAGATGTTCCCGAACCGGAATGCGTTCTACACCTACAGCGGGCTGACCGCGGCGCTCAGCGCCTATCCGGAGTTCGCGAACACCGGGAGCGACACCGTGAAGCGTCAGGAGGCCGCGGCCTTCCTCGCGAACGTCAGTCATGAGACCGGTGGCCTCGTCCACGTGGTCGAGCAGAACACCGAGAACTATCCCCACTACTGCGACGCCACCCAGCCGTATGGGTGCCCCGCCGGCCAGGCCGCCTACTACGGCCGCGGGCCGATACAGCTCAGCTGGAACTTCAACTACAAGGCGGCGGGCGACGCGCTCGGCATCGACCTGCTGAACAACCCCTCCTTGGTGGAGCAGGACGCCGCCGTCGCCTGGAAGACCGCCCTCTGGTACTGGAACACCCAGACCGGGCCCGGCACCATGACCCCGCACCAGGCGATGGTCAGCGGCGCCGGCTTCGGCGAGACCATCCGCAGTATCAACGGTGCCCTCGAATGCAACGGCGGCAACCCCGGCCAGGTGCAGAGCCGGATCAACAGCTACCAGGGCTTCGTGCAGATCCTGGGGACCACGCCCGGCGGCAATCTGAGCTGCTGACGCGAAGGTGCGGCAGGGCCGCAGTGGCCGGCGGTGGGTGGTGGACGGATCTCCCACTGCTGGGCGCTGCCCCGCAGGCCCCGGCCTACGGTCCGCCGAACCCCACCCCTGATGCCGCATCAGGCCAGCTGCGTGCCACATCAGATCAAGACGCGCCCCGTTGGTGACCGTCGAAACGGCGTCACCACCGGCCTCCACCGGCCGTCCGCTCATCCGCCCAGGGTGGTCACCAGGCGCGCGAGGGCCGGCATGGCTGCGGTGAGTGTGTCGCGGTCGCCGGGGGGAAGCCTGTCCATCGCCTGCTCCAGCGTCTCCCGGCTGGCCCGGTCGTAGCGCTCGAGCAGTTCCCGCGCGCCCGGGGTCACGGACAGGTCCACCGCCCTGAGGTCCGTCGTGGACGAGTGACGTTCCACGAGTCCTGCCGCTGTCATCGTGCGCACCAGATTGCTGACCGTCGAGGGGGAGATGCGAAGCCTCTCGGCGACCGCCCGGGTGCCCAGCGGGCCGTCGGCGGACAGCACCCGCAACAGCTCGATCTGGGCGTCGGGCAAGTCGGGGAGGCCCTCGGCGGCGCGGGTCGAGCGCAGTACGGCCCGGCGTAGGGGGCCGAGGAGGCGGCTGAGGTCGGCGGCGGTGTTCACGGCTCCATTGTGGCAGCAGGATGATTTTGCTTCAAAGTAGTTTTGTTGCAAAGTGTAGTGACGGACAGCGCGAGACGCCGTACACCAGCAAGGAGAGCCAGGCCATGACGACCGTCGCGAACCCCGTCCCTGCGCAGGACCTCTCGGGCCTCACCGGGAAGCACTTCATCTACACCTATGCCAACGGCTGGCAGTACGAGATGTACGTGAAGAACTCCCGGACGATCGACTACCGCATCCACACCGGCATGGTCGGCGGTCGTTGGGTGAAGGACCAGGCAGTTGACCTCGTCCGTCTCGACTCGGACGTTTACAAGATCTCCTGGACCGAACCCACCGGCACCTCGGTCAGCGTCAACGTGCTGCCCGCCAAGCGCCTGCTCCACGGCGTGATCTTCTTCCCGCATTGGGTGCACCAGCACCCCGAGCGCAGCGTCTGTTACCAGAACGACCACCTGGAGCAGATGGCCAAGTACCGTGAGCAGGGCCCGGCTTACCCGATCTGCGTGGTCCCCGAGTTCGCGAAGATCACCTTCTTCGAGGACTGCGGCGAGAACAACGAAGGCGTCATCGCCGTGGACCCGGCCGACCTGCCCGAGGGCTATGCCGACCGCGTCAACTGACCCCGTGCTCCCGTATACCCCTCTCCTCGACTCTCCTCAACAGGGCGAACGGCGTTTGATGCGGCCCTAGCTGCTCCAGCGCACCGGCAGGTGTTCCGTTCCCCGGATGAGCATCCCGGTGCGCCAGATGAGGTCGTCGATATCGGTGTCCAGGGCGAGGTCGGGGCAGCGTTCCAAGAGGGACCGGAGCGCGATGCGGGCCTCCAGGCGGGCCAGTGGGGCGCCGAGGCAGAAGTGGATGCCGTGGCCGAAGGCGGTGTGTCCGCGGGCGTCGCGGGTGATGTCGAAGTCGTCGGCGGCGGCGAAGTGTTCGTGGTCGCGGGAGGCGGAGGCAAGGGCGATCACGACGGTCTCGCCGGCCGGGATCAGCGTGTCGCCGATCTGGACCGGCTCCGCGGTGAAGCGCCAGGTGGCCGTCTCCACCGGGCCGTCGTAGCGCAGCATCTCCTCCACGGCGTTGTCGAGGAGGGAGAAATCGGCCCGCAGGGCCGCCAGTTGGGCCGGGTGCTGCAGCAGGGCTCGTACCCCGTTGGCCAGGAGACTGACGGTCGTCTCATGGCCGGCGACGAGCAGCAGGAAGGCCGTGCCGATCAGCTCGTCGCGGGAGAGCTGGTCGCCGTCCTCATCGCTGGTGCGGATCAGGGCGCTGAGCAGGCCGTCGCCAGGGGCCTTCCGCTTGGATTCGATGAGGTCGACGAGATAGCCGGACATCGCCACGACCGCCTGTTGGGCCGCTTCCTCACCGGTCGGTGCGACGATCTCGTTCGACCAGGCTCGGAAGGCTTCCCGGTCCACGGTGGGGACGCCGAGCAGTTCGCAGATGACGGTCATGGGCAGCGGGAACGCGAGCGCCTCGACCAGGTCGGCACGGCCCTCCGGGGCGGCGAGCATGGCGTCCAGCAGCTCGTCGGTGATCTGTTGCACCCGCGGCCGGAGCGCCTCGACGCGGCGGGACGTGAATTCCTTGGCCACCAGCTTCCGCAGCCGGGTGTGGTGGGGCGGGTCCGCGTCCAGCATGCTCGTCCACAGGGCCGACTCCTCGCCCGCGTCGTTCTGCAGCCCGGTCTTGCGCCAGTCCTTGTTGAGGCGCGCATCGCTGAGCGCGGCCCTGGCCGCACGGTGCCCTACGACCAGCCACCCTTCCTGGCCGTAGGGGAGACGCACCCGGTGTACGGGCCCCTGGGCGCGCAGCTTGGCGTAGTACGGATACGGATCTGTGGTGAAGTCCTTGCCGTAGGCCTCCAGATCGACAATCTCCGCCATACGCGCCCGCCCCTCTTGATGATCCCCGATGATGCACGACTTCCGGCACCGTTCAGACCGTATGCGGCGAATCCCGGCAGCAACATCGGCCCCACGGAGGAGTCGCAGCGGCCGCTGCCCACCCGCTGTACTGCTTTCGTTGTAGTGCGCCGACCGCCAGCCTTCTGTCGTCCGGTCGCGGCCCCGTGGTGGTACGGCAAGGTGCACGGCGGCGGCCGTCGGAGTCTAGGGGGCGGCACACCGGGGCCCATCAGCCGTCAGCAGCGGGCGTGGGCGGTGATGCCCGCGCTGAATTCGTCGACCATGGCGGGGGTGACCGTCGGCCGGCACCGGGCGATGGCCGCGAGGTAGTCGTCGGTGCTCGCGCCGAGCCGTCCGTGGGTGCCCGCGCCGCCGCCGATCGCCTCCAGGTCACGCTCGAAGGACGTCTGGGCGGCCACCCGAGCGGCGTGCTCGATATCGGCCGGGGTGAACAGCTCGCTGGCCGCCACCAGCGCCGCCACGTCCACCTCGGCCCGGCCGTCCGTGTACCGGGACCAGATCGCCGACCGAGCCGCCGTGTCCGGCGTACCGATCGGGATCAGGTAGTCGAACCGGCCGGGCCGCAGGAACGCCGGATCGAGCGAGCGGATCGAGTTGGTCGCGCACACCAGCAGCCGCTCGTCCCGCTCCCGG
This sequence comes from Streptomyces sp. NPDC001219, assembly GCF_053597915.1. Classification (NCBI taxonomy): domain Bacteria; kingdom Bacillati; phylum Actinomycetota; class Actinomycetes; order Kitasatosporales; family Streptomycetaceae; genus Streptomyces; species Streptomyces sp. NPDC001219. The sequence continues at coordinate 77,149 of NZ_JBSFJF010000008.1, forward strand.
AACCCGGGTATCAGCTTGAGCAGCTCATTCGTCACCCCGTGCAGTCCGCCTGGCTGCGCCGGCTCATGGCGGACCGGAGCGATCTCCTCGACCTCGTCGATGAAGACGAGGACCCGCTCCAGCTCCGCGATCCGGGCGAACGCGCTGCGCAGCGCCGCCGCAAGGTTGCCCTCGTCGGCCAGCCGGGAGGGGAGCAGCTCGACGAAGGGCCAGCCGAGCCTGGCCGCGATACCCCTGGCGAAGGTGGTCTTCCCGGTGCCCGGCGGGCCGAACAGGGCGATGGCCCGCGGCGGCCGCACCCCGTGCCGGGCGGCTCGCTCCGGCTCCGCCAGCGGCAGCACGACCCGCCGCTCGATGAGGTCCTTCTCCGCCGCCATACCGGCGACCTTCGCCCACAGGTCAGCGGGCAGGAACCGCCCGCCGAGGTCCTCCAGGAGGCTGGCCGCGGGCCCGTGGTGCGGCTCGACCTTCTCGAAGTAGGCCACCGCGGGCTGCCGCGTATAGCCCGCGTTCAGCAGCCCCTCCCCGAGCAGATCCTCCTCAGGAAGCACATACGCGATCCGGCTCACCCGGGCGGCGATCAGCCGTCGCTCCAGTTCCACCAGCAGCGCACTCGCCAGCCCCCGCCCACGCCAGGCCGAGGAGATCGCGATCCGCATCACCCAGCCCCGCTCACCCGCCACGCAGGCGAGCGCCGCCCCGATGGGCGCGCCCTGGTGGACGGCGACCACGGCGGGCTGCCGAGAGGTCAGCGCGCTGATGCACTCGGCGAGCGAGAAGACGGACTCCTGCCCGAGCTCGGCCGTGGAGTCGATGAGGTGGACCACTTCGGCGAGATCGTCCTCGCGGTAGTCGTGGATGAGCCAGTTCACCGGTACCGCCCCTCACTGGTGATGGTGGTGATGTGGTGGCAGTGAGGCTAGGGGCGGCGGGGGAGCGGAGCCTGCTCCATCATGAACAAACCGGGGGCGTGGACCGCTACGGTCCGTACGTAGCCAGATGGACGGCTGCCCGCCGCCCGCCGCCCGTCACGAGTTGTCCGAGTGGCCGCCGCACCCCTCTGACCGGCAGGAATCCGCTGGCTGCCATGGCGCGCCCGATGGCATGCTGTCCGGCGTGAACGGACCCGAGATCCACTTCAGCTTCGACCCCGCCCTGCACCTGTTTGTGGGTTCAGCGCACAGCACCGCCGGTAGTACGCCCGTGGCGACAGATGGATCGTCGACACTCGGCCATGTCGTCGAGTCGCTCGGCGTCCCGCTCACCGAGGTCGGCCGACTCGTCGTGGACGGCACCGAGGTTCCGGTCTCCCACGTCCCGCAGGCCGGCGAGAGCGTCGAGGTGCAAGCCGTCGAGCGTCCGCAGCGGCTGCCCGGTGCGCCGCTGAGGTTCCTGCTCGACGTTCACCTCGGCACCCTCGCGCGCAGGTTGCGGCTGCTCGGCGTGGACGCGGCTTACACGAACGAGGACCCGGGCGACGCGGCGCTGGCCGCGCTCTCGGCGAAGGAGCAGCGGGTACTGCTCTCCCGGGACCGCGGACTGCTGCGGCGGCGGGAGATCTGGGCGGGCGCGTTCGTCTACAGCGACCGTCCCGATGACCAACTCCGTGACATCCTGGGGCGCTTCGCCCCCACCCTCGCGCCCTGGACGCGCTGCACCGCGTGCAACGGCCGGCTCATGGACGCCGACAAGAACTCCGTCCGTGAGCACCTGGAACACGGCACGCAGCGTACGTACGACGTCTTCGCGCAATGCACGGCATGCGGCCGCGTCTACTGGCGAGGTGCACACCACGCCCGCCTGGAGGCAATCGTCGAGAAGGCGCTTCGGGAGAGCACCACCTGAGGGACGGGGCGGACCGCCCGCGATGTTTCACATGAAACATCGGCCAGCCTCTCGGCTGGCCCCTGTGGGCGTACGCATTCCTCAATCCGGGTGAGGGACGCTTCACCATTGGTGTGCACGGGGCCGGTCATTCCGTACGTGCGGGAGCCGCCCGAAACGGCGGAGGGGCGTCAATGGGTAGTGCGGGGGAGCGCCTATGGGCAGTGAGGTCGCCGTGTCGGGCGGGCGGCGCCGGCGCCGCGCCGGAGCCGCTGTCGGCGACGCGCGGCCTGGCAGGGCCGGGGGCTCGTCCAAGGCGCCGCCGTGCCAGGGTGGGCGCTGCTCCTCCGCGATGGGACCGCCGCACAGGCCGGTGACCAGGGCCGCAGTACAGCCCAACTTCCTCTGGAAGCAAGGCGATACCGGCCTCGGCGTTCGGCCCAGGGCGATCGCTTCCGCCGATCATGGCGAGGGGGGTCGGGGCGCTGCGGCCCCGAAGCCGTTTCCGGCCGGTGCTGTCCGACGAGACTTGGCCTGCAGTCCGACGCGAAGAGCCCGGCATCAATGGACCGTTGAGGAAATCGTGGTCGGCGTTCTGGACAAGGCCAGAATGCCAAGAGGCGAACCACCATGGTGACTTCGCGGATATCGAGAGGCTTCGCGGCCCGGCGCGACCCTGGACGGCAGGGAAATCCGAACCAATTTCCCTTGGCTGTCCATGAATTGCCAGCCAGCGACAGCCTCCCAACCGAGCCGAATATGAGCCGCCGTCCGCGCGAGGGTCCGGGGCAGCGACGTCCGCCCGGCACCCTTGCCGCAGAGCTGTTCGACCCGTCAGGGACCTTCGGCGTGTCGCAGTCAGGAGCCGTCGATGTGTCGTGGAAGGGCCCCGCTCGCCGTGCTCGTTCGCGAGGAATGAGCCGCCGCGGAGGGCCGCAGAAGCGCCTCTAGCCCACTCGTTACGCGACACGCCGACGACGCGCGCCGTCCAATGGGTGAATCCGCCGCCTTCCGCCACCCAAAGAGCCCACGGCGTACCTCGAATGCGACGTTCTCCGGTGGTGCGCGGTCGCAATCCGGCTGACGGTGATCACGTCGCCACTGCGATCCGATGAGCCGACAAAGAGTCAGCCTTCGCAGTCGCGCCGAAAGGAACATGTCCCCATGCGCACTGCTCGCACCCTGTTCGCCTCAGCCGCCATTACGGCGGTGCTTGCAATCTCTGCTCCCGCTGCGAACGCCATGATCACGGAGGACATTGCGTCGGACAGCGCTTCCTCCAGCAACCACCAGCAGGCCACGAACGGCGACCGTGACCGTGACCGTGACCACGGTCGGGACCGCGACCGCGACCGTGACCGTGACCGCCGGCGTGACCACTGCCGTGACGGCCGGGACGGCCGCGATGGCCGTGACGGGCGTGGCGGCCGCGATGGCCGCGACGGCCGCGACGGCCGGGGCAACGGCCGTGACGGAGGCCGTGACGGAGGCCGCGACGGTGGCCGTGACGGTGGCCGCGACGGCGGGCGTGACTACGGCCGCGACGGCCGGGACCACGGCCGCGGCGGCTACGGACGCGACCACTGCCGTGACAACCGCAGGCCGAGCGGTGGCGTGCACACCGGTGGCGGCGCCATGGCCAAGACCGTGCTCGGTGACTGGGACCAGGGCGGCGGCTACGGCGACGACCACGACAAGCACGGACGCGGCGACCGTGACCACGGCCGCGGCGGCTACGGCGACCGCGACCACGGCCGCGACCACGGCCGGGGTGGCTACGGCGACCACGACCGTGACGGTGGCTACGGGCGCGGCGACCACCGCAAGCCGCACGGCGGCATCCACACTGGTGGTGGCGGCCTGGCGACCGGCGGCGGGATGGCCGCCGGCTCCGTCCTGATGCTCGGTGGCCTCGGCGCCGGTGCGTACATGCTGCGTCGTCGCAACGCCTCGGGTAGCGCGGCTGCCTGATAAGGCACCCGCACGGAGACCGAAGCGCTGTCGCGGCCACCGTTCCACGTGGACGGTGGCCGCGGCGATTGCGCTACCGATGTCCCCCTCACGCCCCCCGCGTCGCTCATGAAAGGCACCCTGAGATGACCGCCCCGCAGTCGCCCCAGCCGAATTCGAATCCCTCCCGGACCGCTTCCGCGTCCCGCCCCGTTGGCCGCGGTCTGCTGTGGTCTGCGGGAGCGTTTCTGCTCGGCTCACTCCTCGTCTACAACTCCGTGGACACCTCGGCGGACCCCAAGCCGTCGTCCCACTCCGCCGTGGCCGAGTCCGCAGCTCCGCGCGGCTCCGCCTCTCCGGCGGCTCCTGACCTGGCCCTGCCCCGTTCCGCACCGAAGCGGCTGTCGATTCCGCAGATCGCCGTTGACGCGCCCTTCACCCCCCTGACCATCAGCCCGACCGGGCAGCTCAACGCGCCGCCCGCGGGGGACAAGAACCTCGTCGGCTGGTACAAGGACGGCGCGGCGCCGGGCGAGCGCGGATCGGCGATCATCGCCGGTCACGTGGACACCAAGACCGGACCGGCGGTGTTCCTGCAACTTGAGTCGCTCAAGCCGGGCAACACGATCAACATCACCCGGGAAGACGGGATCGTCGCCACCTTCAAGGTCGACTCCGTCGAGACCTTCAACAAGGCGAGGTTCCCCAACGAAAGGGTCTACGCCGACGCCTCCACCGCGCAGCTCCGCGTGATCACCTGCGGTGGTGCCTATGACCGGAAGGTCAAGGACTACGTGGACAACGTGGTGGTGTTCGCCCACCTCGCCTCGTTCCGGAACGCCTGAGCGGCAACTTCTGCGCATCGCGGAGACCGCCCCGGCATCCGCGGCACAAGCCCAGGCCGTCGCTCCGTCGTCGGCCTGGGCTCGGTGACTGCGTACTGTAAACGGCTGGTTGACGGCCGGGCCGCCCGGCTCACCCGGGTGGCGCAGCCGCGCTGACCTACGCCCGCACGCTCCCGTCCCAGCGCCATGTGGTGCGCCGGGGGCGATCCGGCAGTTCGGCGCGCCCGGTGGCCCACAGCAGGGTGCGCCACGGGTCGGCGGACTCCGGGACGTCCGGGAACAGTCGTGCGAGTACCCCGGCGCACAGGTCGGCGGGCGGGTTCCAGGAGAGTCCGAGGCCCTCCGCCAGGTCATGTGTGTGCACGAGGGTCTCCACCGCCCCCATCGCGGCGAAGCCCTCGGGGTCCGACACCCCGAACACATGGTGTGCGCGTACCTTGGGCGGCGTCGTCCGCACCATCGCCACCAGCAGCGCGCCGCTCGCCTCCAGCACCTGCAGCAGCCCGGCGGGCCCCGCCGCACGGTCGGCATGCACGGCGTTCGCGGGACCGCCGGCCCGTCGGCTCTCCCACACGAAGGGCACATTGCCCCCCAACGGCGGCCTTCTGGGACCGAGTTGGACGGCGTAGGCGAAGAGGTCATCGCTGAGGTGCTCGACGGTCTCCCAGCAGTCCCACTCCAGCGAGCCTGCCTTGCCATCCCATGCCGCTGCCGGCGCCTGGCGCAGTACGGACACGGCGAGCTGCACCGTACGGTCCAGATCGTCCGCAGTGACGGCGGGTGGCGGGACCGGAATCGCGGCTTCGGTGGACCGGGACATGGTGGGGGACGTCGATCGAGATGTTGACCAGGACATGGTGGGACCGTATCGCGCAGGCGCGGGAGACCGGCGGCGCCGGGGTGTGCGGGTGGGTCGGCACAGGTATCTGACGGTCTATCGTGGGCCCATGTCCGCCCCAGAACTGATCCGTATCGTCTCCCGCGACTCGCCCATGGCCCTGGCCCAGGTGGAGCGGGTCCGCGCCGAACTCGGCGCGCTGCACCCCGGCATCGCCACCGAGGTCGTCCCGGTCAAGACCACCGGCGACCGCTGGATGGGCGCCCTCTCCCAGGTCGAGGGGAAGGGGGCGTTCACCAAGGAGGTCGACGCGGCCCTCCTGGCTGGTGAGGCGGACCTCGCGGTGCACTGCGTCAAGGACATCCCCGGCGACCGTCCGCTGCCGGCCGGCACGACCTTCGCCGCCTTCCTGGAACGCGATGACGTCCGGGACGCGCTGATCCACCCCGGCGGGCTCGGTCTCGACGCACTCCCCGCGGGCACCCGGATCGGCACCTCGTCGGTCCGCCGGATCGCACAGCTCGCCGCCTCCCACCCGCATCTGCGGTGTGTGCCGATGCGCGGCAACGCCAACCGCCGGATGGAGAAGCTCGCGGCGGGCGAGGCGGACGCGTTGCTGCTGGCCGTGTCCGGCCTCGAACGCATCGGCCGCACGGACGTGATCACCCAGATCCTCTCCGTGGACGAGATGTGCCCACCCATTGGCGCGGGCGTCCTGGCCCTCCAGTGCCGCGAGGACGACCACGACACCATTGACGCCGTCAGCGGTCTGGGACACCCCCGGACGTTCCAGGAGACGACCGCCGAACGCATGCTGCTGCACGTCCTGCAGGGCCACTGCAACAGCCCGATCGCCGGCTACGCCAAGACCGACCGTCGCGGTGAACTGTCGCTGCGGGCCTGCGTCTTCACCCCGGACGGCAAGACCGTCCTCAACGCGCACGAGTGGGCCGGTCCGCTCACCCCGGAGACCCTCGGCACCTCGGTGGCCGTCGCCCTGCTGCGCCAGGGCGCGCGCGAACTCATCGACAGCATCGCGCACTGAGGCCGCGTACCCCGAGGGTGGCGGTCCGGCCCGGCCCGACCGGCGGGGACCCTGCTCTCCGGGCCGGGAGTGGTCCGGGGCGGGCCGCGTCGGGCGGCTGCGGGCGTGTGCGTCACCCATTCCTGAAACGGCCCCGACGCGACTCCTCGCGGCCTGTCGGCTCACTCTCCAGCCGGGGCGGATTCCTTCTCCCACGGCACGACAACAACCTGCACCTCGTCCTCGTAGACAATGCGCCCCGGGGCCGTGGACTCGACGCGTTCACAGCCCACTTCATGGGCGGCCAGGATCTCCAGGTAGCCGTCCACTCGCTCGATCAGATGCACCGCGGAGGCCTTGAACCATGCCACCGCTCCCGGGTTCAGACTGGGGTCGTAGGCGCTGGGGTCCACGTCCGTGGGGTTGGGGTAATTCGCGTCGTACCAATCATTACCGGCACGCCAGAACCGGAACTGCTCGTCGGTCAGTTTTCCCTTCCTCGCCAGGCCGTTGGCGAGAGCGAAAACACCCGGGAAATGGCCCCGCGGGCTACGCGTAAGCCCCTGAAACCGCACATATGACATGCTACTCATGAATCATCGCCTCCTGCTGATGCCCGTGCTCATGTCCCGGTCGCAGTGGCGCTCCGGCTACACGACCGGTGGCCGGCCGGCGCGCGTCAGCCGCAGAACGGTCCGCCACCGCAAGGGAGTTCGTGTTCCCCAGCCTCCCATCAGTCCCTCCCGGAGGCCGCCGAACCACGTGTGGAGCGCCTTGGGGGAGTGGATGCGGACGAGGCTGAGCAGGACCCAGGTGGCGAGGTATACGGGGATGAGCGGCAGCGGGAGGAGCCTTATGGCGAGCCAGACCCGGTTCCGGGCGACCAGCCGGTAGTAGCGGCTGTGGCGAGCCGGGTCGGTCGCCGGATGATGGACGATCAAGTCCGGAGCGTAGTAGCCGGTGTAGCCGAGGTTCCAGATGCGCCAGGCGAGGTCGATGCCCTCGTGGTAGAGGAAGAAATGGCCCGGCCAGCCACCGCTCCGTTCGAAGGCCTCGCGACGGATCACGACCACGCCCTCCGCCATGACCGTCACGGTCCCCGATCGCTGTACGTCCGCCGCGCGCAGCCTGGGTACCCACCGGCGGACCGTGGTGCCGGTCGCCGGATCGGCGATACGTGGCTGGATGTAACCGTGTCGCGGATGGGAACGGAGGCGCTCGGCGAGCCGCGCGAGGGTGTCGGCCTCGGGGAGCACCGCGTCATTGTCGAAGAAGAACAACAGGTCGGGGTCGGTGACGAGGGCGCGGGCGCCGATGTTGCGGCCTTCCGGGATGCCGACGTTCTCCTCGAGGGTGACGGTCCTGATGCCGTCGGGTACCTGCTCGGGCACCACACCGTTGCCGACGACCACGACTTCCAGCTCGATGCCTTGCTGAGTCAGCAGCGACTCCAGGGCGCGGGGGAAGTCTTCCGGCCGGTCGTTCATGGTGAGCAGAATCGCGCCGAAGCGAGGCAGGGGCACGGGGAGGGGCATCAGCGGTACCTCATGGGAGCTGCGTCGGCCAGGTCTGCAATCCCGGGGCGGGTGACGAGAGCGCCGTCCGTAGTTGCCGGCCGACGCGCCCCGGCCACCCGTAAGGCGCCGCTCATGCCGTAAACCCTTTATCGATGCCCGGAATTCACCTGCTGGGTCGGCTCACCCTAGCGGCCGGTCGGTCGGCCCTTGGTGGAATCGGCCGCGGCGTCGGGTACGAACACGCGCAACCGATAGGTGGTCGGCTCGGCCAGGCGCCCGCAGAGTGTGTCGACGCGCGGTCATGGACCAGCCGATCTGCTCGGCTCGTGTGGTGCCACCAGCGGTCTCAGGCTCTGGGATGATCTTTTGCGTGCTCGCCGCGCACATGACACGATGTCCAGCGCCGCACGGGGGAGCGGCACACGTGTGGGGACAACCTCCCTTTGCGCATCACGTTTTCCACCGTGGTGCTCCCTTCTTCCCAGGGCGGCCAGAACCTACCAAGCCGCAGCACACAGAATCACAAGGGAACGGGATCAGACATGACGACCTCCACACACACCTCCAGCACCACGCCGATCTACGAAGAGCTCGTCGAGGAGCACGGAGACATTCTCGCCGAGGCCCGCGAGGCCGCCGAGCGTTCGCAGCTGACGGCGTCCAAGGCGCTGGACTGGAGCGATCTGCGCCGCCGCGACTGAGGGCGAGGGGCGGGAGCCGGCGACCGCGGAAGCAGTCGCAGGATCACCCGCTGGGTCAGTCGCTTCCGGGGAATGTGTCCACCAGTCGTGGCGGGGCCGCCTGCTTCCAGGAGTCGACGAGGATGTCCCGCAGTTCGGTGATGTCCTCGAGTGCGGCCAGCCGCACGCGCACCCAATGGGAGCTCGCCTCGTGCGGAGGCACCCAGAACTTCTCCGGTTCCGCTGCGATCAGCTCCTTGCGCTCGTGAATGGGACAGCGCACGGCGAATGACGTCTCATCGTCGGGGACCGTGATGAACATTTTCCCGGCGACCCGGAACGTGGGCATCTGCCAGGCTTCCTTCTCCACTGTCTCGGGCAGCGAGAGGGCGATACGTCGGACGTCTGCTGAATCGATCACGGGCATCACTTTAGACGCGCGGCGGACCGCACGAACAGGTATTCCCGGGCTTCCCGCGCACGCGGAGACTCCCGGCGAGGCCTGTGGCCCGTGCCCGCGCCTCCCTTCTCAGGAGGCGGAGTGCGTCCCCTTGTCCCGGATCAGATTCTCGACGTGGTCGAAGCGCTCGTGCAGTGTGTGCAGCTCTGAACGAAGTGCCTCCGCGTCCTCGCGTGCATGGTTCCCCACGGCTTTGCCCAGGCGGACCATGTCCTGTTCCGCGCGGCCGACGAACCAGGTGGCCAGCGCCGCTGTGATGACCCCGAATGCCGTAATCGCGCTGAGCATCAGCAGCGAAGCGATGATGCGGCCCCACAGCGTGACGGGGTAGAAATCTCCGTACCCCACGGTGGTCGCCGTCTCGATCGCCCACCACAAGGCCTTCGGATACGACGTGATATTCGCGTGCGGCGCACCGGATTCGGCGACCACGACCAGTGCGGCACCGGCAAGAAGTACCGAGGTCATGACCACGGTGACCCAGAGCGCCGCTTGTGCGTGCAGCCGGCGCCACGCCTCATTACGGAAGAGGCGATTCAGTACGGACAAGAGAAACGACGGCACCAACGGGCGTCACCTTCCACTGTGGCCTGGCGGGCAACCGGCCCTCCGCCTTCGCCGACATTAACAGGAGGCAGTGCCGTGCCCGGATATGTCGGTGGGTGAGCACCTGAGTGCGGTGGTGGTCCCGTGGTCACCGCTCCGTTCCGCTTCTCCGTGGACGTTATGCGGTCTGCACCTCAGGCCTGCCCGGCCGCAACACTGCACGATCAGAGCGACGCGTTTCCCTGATGTGGTGTGGCGGGCGGATCGCCATGGACGGCGTGCAGATAGAGGGCGAGGGTGTCGACCGTGAAGTACGAGCTGTAGGAGACGTCCGGGGAATCGCCGCCTGTGTGGTAACCACCGATGACACCGATCAGGGCGTATCCGGTGAGGCCCCGAACCAGGAACGGCCCGCCGGAAGTGCCGCCGATATAGCCGGCGCAGGAGATTTCCAGGAAGTCGCCGGGGGCGGCCGGGTCGGAGCTGGTGTAGCGGTGGGTGGCGGAGGTGCAGTCGAGGGGTTTGGGGTGGCTGCTGTCCTTGTTGCCGGGGTAGCCGATGAGCCTTACCTTCCGGTGGTCATAGCCCGGGTACGGCAGTAGGTCGAAGCCGCCGGTCACCTCCCCCACCTCGGCCCCGTCCTCCCGTGCCCCGAGGCGCACGACGGCGTAGTCCCAGCGGGCTCCCGCGCTCGTGCCGAGGTCGTAGTACCGCTGGTCGAGGTAGAGGCGCTCGACGGGGTAGATCCCGTGCGGTTTCAGGCCGTCGTGATACTGCGGCACGAACGACAGCCGCCGCTTCGGATCGGGGGAGCGCAGACAGTGGGCGGCGCTGACCACCAGGTTCCGGTGCGGACTGCGGACGACCGTGCCGCCGCAGAACCGGCCGGTGTTGCTGCCGTCCGTCCAGAAGAACGTCCCCACCTGGGGCAGGCCGTCGAAGGGGTGACTCGGCGGGGTGGCGGCCGCCGCCGGGCGCGCGGCCGCAGTGCCCTTTCCCGGGGCGGCCGCGCGTGCCGCCCGCATCCGTTGTGGGGTCCAGTAGGTGTCGGCCGACGCGGCGAGACCTGACTTGTGGCCCTGCTGATGCCACTGCCACTGCCCGGGTCCGTTCGGGGGAGATGCGGCGTGCGCCGACGGTGCCGGGGCGAGAGCGAACGGCGTTCCGAGCAGCAGCGTGGTGAGCAGCAGGGCGAGGCGGCGGCGTACGGCAATCGGTCTGCTCATGAGCCAGGTCCTTCCGAGGGCCGGCGTACGGAACGAGAGACATGCGCGAGGCGACGTGCCATGGTCCTACGGCTCGCGAGCGTATGGCGAGAGGACGGGCCCGGAATTCGTGACTGGCCGTCAAGGGAGCGGGGATGGGGGCCGGGTGTGGAAATCAGGGCTTCTTCTGCTCGTTGTACTCGGACCGGGGCATCGGGGCCTGGCCGCCGCGGCCGCCGGTCCGGGAGGCGGGTCCGGGGCCAGCGGCGGGCCCAGGGGCGGCGGTTAGCCCGGCCCGTCCGACAGGCCCCGACCGCGCCGTCAGCGCACCGGCAGATGCCGGGCGAAGAACGCGTGCACGTGATGGCGTACCAGGGGAACCGATACGGCCGGGTCCAGTGCGCCGATCAGCTTGATCCGGTTGACGGCGGTCATCAGCCCGGCGGCCTGCAGCTGGGGCGCGAGGGCGGCGTAGTCGGTGAATACCCAGTGCGCGGCGTGGTCGAGTTCCCGGCGGCTGGTGCAGCCGGGCGAGCGGGCGAGCATCGCCGACCAGGAACGCTCCAGCTCCTTCTGGTGGGGGAAGCCATCGGTTCCCAGCAGGAGCAGCGGACGGTGGTCCGTGCCGTACTGGGCGATCGGGAAGAGCTGGCCCTCCTGGCCGGGGGACTCCGGCGGATGGTCCAGAAAACCCTCAAGGTTGATCGCGGCGTGGATGCGCCGGTCCTCGTACATCGCCTCGGCCGCGGTGGTGCCGCCGGCCGAGTGGCCGTAGATGCCCACCCGCCGCAGGTCCAGGGCCCGACCGAGGTGTTGCGGCAGCGGGCGGCCCGCCGCGTCCGGGTTCCGCCCGGCTGCCAGGGTCTCCAGTTGGTTGAGCACGAACCGGATGTCCGCGATCCGGGTGTCGATCACCGTGCGGAACAGTGCCGGGTCTGTTCGGGGGTCGCCCCGGAAGACCGTTTCGCGGACCCTCTTCCTCCCCGCCCGCGCGCGGGGGAACTCGACCTCACTGCCGTCGCCGGGGTGGTCGATGGTCACCACCACGTATCCGCGGCCGGCCAGCTCTTCTGCGATCCCGGTACCGAGGGTGCGCGGATCGCCCCCTCCCGGGCTGTACAGGAGCACGGGGCGTCGCACGGCCTGCGCGGGCGCGCCCGTGTGCGCATGCGTCCTGGTGGCCGCCCAGTTCACCCCCTTCGCCGGCAGCCCCTCATGGAAGAGGGGGTCGATGAACGGCAGACGCTCCGCGGCGCCCCTGGTCATCTGCGGCGCGGCCGGGTAGCCGCTCACCGTGCGGGCCGGATAGAACACCGTGGCCATCACCTCCCGAACGGGCAGCGACTCCCATGGGTCGCGCCTGGCGTGATCGACCAAATACAGCGTGGTCACCCCGATCCGGTACGGCCCGGTCGGGGCCGGCAACCGTAGGGTGAGCTCCTTCGTGCTGCGCGGCTTCCCGGTCTGTGCCCGCGCCACGCCGCCGCCCGCGAGCAGCATCGCGCCCGCCACCGCGGCTGACTTGGTGACGGCCCGACGGTTCACCCCCGTCGCCTTCTCCTCCCTGGGCACGCCATCGCTGCCGTGATCCGCCGCAGAAGCTCCGCCTGCGCGCTCACCACCATGGACGCTCTTCCGGAACATGACTCTCCCCTTGTGCTTCTGTGACGTCGGTCCTTGTGCCTTCCGGCGGCCCCCTGAGTGAATAGAGGGGGCTTGACCTGGAGGTTGGCACCCGGCGGGGAGAGCGGGCCATCGTTGAGGCCCTGCCCTAAACGATGGCGATTCTGCCGACAGGGGGAGTAGTGCTCCGTATTCACTTCACGGCTGCCGACTTCGCCCGTGTCCGGTTCGCACCCCGTCCGGCCCCGCTGCAAGAGCTGAACGTGGCCCTGATGAAGATGTGTTACCCGGACGAACCCCTGCTCTTCGGCCGCTGGAGACGACGGTTGCTCCGGTCCCTGCCGCCCGCCGTCCAGCCGCTCGGCGACCTGGTTCCCGCAGAGGTGGCCCCCAACTTCCTCGATGTCTTCAGCGACACCCTGGAGGACGGGCTGGACACCGTCCGCGCAGCGCCCCCTGCCCTGGTCCGCTCCGAAATCGAGCGGGTCTACGCCCGGCAGCCGTCCCCGGCACCGCTGTGGCTCCGCGATCTGCACCAGGGCGACGGCGCGGCCTGGCACGTCCTCCGCCGCGCCCAACAGGCGGCGTTCGATACGGCCCTGGGCCCCGTATGGCCCCTGGTGCAGGATCTCCACCAGGCGGAATTCACCCGCCACGCCCTGGCCGTCGCCGAGCACGGCATCGGCGCCGCACTCGCCGCACTCGTCCCGGGCGCCCGGCTGCACGACAACGTCTGGCAATGCGCGACGCCCTACGAGAACGACATCGAGCTGCACGGCCGCGGCGTACTGCTGCTGCCCACCTTCCACTGGACCGGCCACCCGCTCATCTCCGACCTGCCCGACCACCCCGTGGCCGTGACCTATCCGGCCGGACCGGGGCTGCCGCTCTCGCCGTCCGGGGCGGTCGGCACGGACGAGGCGCTCGCCGGAGTACTGGGACGCACCCGCTTCGACATCCTGCTCCACCTCGCGGCGGAGCACACCACCAGCGAACTGGCCCGCCGCCTGAACGTCAGCAACGCCACGGCTTCCGCACACACCGCCGCACTACGCGGCGCGGGCCTGATCACCACGACCCGCGCGGGACGATCGGTCCTGCACCGGCGCACCGCGCTCGGGAGCCTGCTGGTACGTCACGGTGACCGACGGGGGAGTGGGGCGAGGGGTTGAGGCTGCTGCTGCTGTGGATTGGGAGGTGTGAGGCCCCGGGGCCTGTTGGGCGTGCCCCTGCCGTACGGGCTGCCTATACGGCAGGAATCCGGGTCGCGCTCCGGGGGCGAAGCCGACAGGATGCGGCCATGGCAGACGCTCTCCTACTCGCTCGCGCCCAGGAGCTGTGGGTGGAGCTGGCGGGCACACCGGTCGAGTTCCGTCCCTCAGGCGCGGCGAGGGTGGTGGTCGCGCCCGGGTCGCGATGGTGTCCGCCGTCTTGGACGGGGGTCGTACGGATCGCTGACACCGTCCTCGTCACGGCGCCGAACGAGCCGGCCGCCGGGAGGCACGAAGTTCCGGCTCTCCGCGAGAGCTGTGTCGCTTGTGGACGGGGGCCTGTTCGGAGCCCGTCTCATCGGAGTTTGCTCGCCGCGCGGTGGTGGGCTCGCCTTGGCTTCAATGAAGTCAGGCGGCGAGGAGCCCCCTACCGGCCCTCGGGGCTGGTGTCCCCGGCTCGCGCGGCGGCCGCCGGCTCCAGCAGCGACCAGCCGTCGACCTCCACCGCCCGCCGCTCCCCTGGCTGCCACCCACCGGCCAGTGCCACATCGAGCAAAGCCCGGACGGCGCCCGGCTCGTGCAGATTCAGGCCTGCGCCCCGGGTGAAGCCCACGTCCCCGGAGCCGAACGGGGCGCCGCCCGGGACGTACCTGCCGGGACCGTCGGCAAAGACAATGCGCAGCGGGCCGCCGGTGCCGGCCGGTTGCGGGGACAGGGCCAGGACTTGGCGGCAGTCCACGGACCGCCCGTCGTCGTCCGTTCGGTGGCTGTGGCGCATCGTCCACAGGTACACGCGCCCGTCGGCGACCAGCCGGCGGGACTTCTTCGCATGGCGAGGCACGCAGCCGAGGGTACGCGGCCTGATCTGCGAACACCTCTAGTAGTGAGCCGGTGAGCCGGTGAGCCGGTGAGCCGGTGAGCCGGGGCGACGCCGGCGGCGTTGTCGGCGTCGCCCCGGGGGATGACGGAGCGACTGGGTTCACCTACCAAACGGTGCCAGACCAGCCCGGACAGGACATGTGTAGACCGCCTGCTGGGCGGTGCGATCCGGTGTGCGTTTCGTCGGTGTTTCGTGGTGCGCTTCGGATAGGGTGGTGGCGGAGGTGTTCCCTGTGCCCAATGATCAGGATGCGTTGTTCGCGTCGGTTGATGCGCTGCTCGCGCAGGCTGCCGTGCAGGACGCTCTGCCCGAGCCGACCGAGCGTAAGCGGCTGCGGGAGGCCGGTGGCCTGAGTCAGGATCAGGTCGCCAAGGCCCTGTCGGTGCGGCGCGAGACCATCACCAGCTGGGAGTTGGGCCGGACCGAGCCACGGGCCCCGAAGCGCGCCGCCTACATCCGGCTCCTGGAGGGCCTGGCCGAACGCTTCCCCGCTCAGGGGGCTCACGCGCATGGCGGCACGCCGGCCCCTGCTGCGCCCGGAGGGAGCCATGGTTCGGCCGCCACGCCACCACCTCCGGCCCGGGCTGAGGCCTCGGCGCCAGGCCCCGCCCCTGCGCCCGATCCCGCTGCCGCCTCCACCCTTGCCCCTGGGCCTGCTCCCGCCCCCGAGTCTGCACCCGTCCCCGCTCCCACCCGGCTGGCAGACACCGGACGTACCGGACCCTCGTCCACTCCCGCGCCCTCGTCCTCCGCCCCACTCCCGTCCACGTCCCGCCGCCCGCCCGCCAGAAAGACCGCGGGCAAAACACCGGCCACACGTCCGGCCGCTACGTCGACCGCGCCCCCGCCCGCCGCCGACCCCCGGTTCGTCCACGGCCCGCTCGCCGTGTTGGACGGCGACGGCTCGGCCTACTGTGTCGACGGTCTGGTGCTCGACTGCCCTGCCACGACCTTTCCGGCCCTGGTCGACTGGGCGCTGAACGAGGCGAAGCTCGGTGCGCCCCGCCTCCACCGCCACGGCAAGGACGCTGATCCGCTCGTCGTCATCACCGCCGAGGCCGCCGAACGCCTGGGCCTGCCCGGCGAGTTGGCGGACCGGCGTGGTCTGCGGCTGCCGGAGGACCACCGGGTCGTCCGGCAACTCCTGCGTGCGAAGTGGCGGCTCACCCGCCGGGGCTTCGGGCCCTGGCCGCGGATCTACCGGCCGGCGCAGGGCGGGGAGCGGCAGTGTGTGCAGTTCGCGATCCTTCCCTGGGGTGCGCTCGACACGCGCTCCTGGGGGGACTCGGGCCAGCTGCCGCCGGCCGAACTCGCGCGGGTACTCGGCTCGTACGCGACCCGGGTCATCACCCCGCGCGGTTCGACGGCCGTCTGCGGCCTGGAGCTGATGACGGCACTGCGCCCGCCGACCCGCGCCGTCAGGGACGGGGCCACCGGCTCATGGGTGTCCGGTCCGAACCCCGGCGCCCTGACCGAGCCCGCCGACCCCGCGCCCCCGGAGGCGCCCGGCGAGCATCCGGTCGTGGCCGCCCACTACCCCCGTCACCACGAACGCACCCCGGACCAGGTCCTGGACGAGGAGGCCTTCGACTGGTTCCGGCCGCTCACCGACGAGGAGTGTGCCCAGGGCTACGCCTACGGGGTCGGGATCGACGTCAACATGGCCTTCGCCGCCGCCGCGAATCGCCTCACCGTCGGGACCGGCCCGGCGACACATGTCAGCTCCCCGGCGTTCGACCCCAAGCTGCCCGGCACCTGGCTGGTGGACCTCTCCCACATCGACCTCGATCCGCGGCTTCCGTCGCCCTTCACCCCCAGGGGCACCCGCCCCGCCGGCCCGGCCTGGTACGCGACCTCGACCGTCGCCTACGCGGTGGAACTCGGTGCCCGGGTGCAGCCGGCCGAGGCGTACGTCCGGTACGAGAACGGCGCCTACCTGGACGCCTGGTACACCCGGCTGCGCGACGCGTACATGGCCACCATGGCGGATCTCGGTGTCACCGCCGGGATGCCGGACGACGAGTTCCTCGCCGCCATGGCCCGGCACAAGGACGTCGACCCGGGACAGACCGCCGTACTGTCGGCCATCAAGTCGTCCGTGAAGGGCGGTATCGGCAAGCTCCGTGAGCGGCCGCAGGGCATCGGCTACACATACGGCGAGCGGTGGCCTGCTCTGGAGCGGCCGACCTGGAGCCCGCACATTCGCGCGGAACTGATCGGCAAGGCCCGCACCAACATGCACCGCAAAATGCGGAAGCTCGCCTCGGCCGGGGTTTTCCCGGTCGCCGTGCTGTCGGATTGCGCCGTCTACCTCTCGCACGGTCCCGGCCCGCTCGACTTCCTTCCGCGTACGGAGGACGGGAAGCCGTTGCCGGGCGGGTTCCGGCTCGGGGTCTCCCCGGGAATGGTCAAGCACGAGGGCACCCAGGATTTCCTGTGGGTGGCCTCGATGATCGAGGACGAGCAGATCAACCCGGCCCGGCACATCAAGGGCAGCGACGCCGCGGTCGGCGGAGAGTAGGCATACGCGATGGGAATTCTCGGCGACAGCCTCGACAAGGCCGCGGCGCATACCGCCACGCGCCCCATCCCGAAATCCGCCGGCGCGCAGATGCGATTCCTGGTCAAGCGCGAGAAGGGATCGACCAGGGTGGTGGCGCAGCGGCTGGGTATTTCCCAGCGCACGGTGGAGCGTTACCTCAAGGACCAGATCAAGCGCCCCCGTGCGGAACTGGCCGCTCGTCTCGTCGCCGAGGTCACCAAGGGCTGGCAGCCGCGGGTCCGAGAGCGGGCCAAGAAGAAGGCGGCGAGTACGACGGGCATCGTCATCGAGACCCGGGCGCGCTTCGGGTTCACCGCCGCACCGGGCACCACCGACGACGGCCGCATCCGGCTCATCACCCAGCATCTGCCCCCGTCGTACGCGGCCCGCCTGTTCGACGCCCAAGCCACCGGAGCGTCGGAACAGCAGTTGCAGGACATCGCAGCGGAAGGCCTGCAGGAGATCTACTTCAAGGACAGCGGCCGACGGGCCGACGGGCTCCAGGTGGAGTTCACCGACATCGACTATGTGGAGCTGGACTTCTAGCGGTTGCGCTGAGGGGGTGGGCACCGGACTTAATGTGACTGTGTGCCTCAGTTGGCGAGTGAGCGTGCGAGTTGGCGACTTGAGCGGGCTGCGTCGTCGGCTCGGTTGAGCTGGGCGGCGTAGGCGTCGAGAATCAGCTCAGCCAGCGCTTTCCGTAGTTCTCCGGGCCACAGGAACGGACCGCTCGGCCTACCGCGGCAAGTACAAACGGATAGAGCCATGCATCCGTGGCGAGGTCGGTGCGCAGAGCGCGGACGGTGATCACATAACGCCCTGTCCAGCGGATGTGGGCACGCATGAAATACCCGTCGCTGAAGTTGCTGCGGCGGGGGCTGCCATCGCTGTTGGTCTGGGCGGACCAGAGTGTCAGCTCCTTGAAGTACAAGCTGTCCTTCTGGAGGAAGTTGTAGGTCATCTCGGCCGTCGCGCTGTCCGGCATCGGGAAAACGGTGACGGAGACCAGGACGGGCGGGTTCGAGCTGCGCTGCTCCAGGTAGACCCCGGCCATCACCTGCGGACAGCCACAGGAGGTAAGCATGGAGACCACGTTTCCGGGCCCGACCTCCTCAGTCGGCCGGGGACCCGCCGCCACCCGTAGGTACTCGGTTTCGAGGTCGTTGACGAACTTCTCGGGCAACAGAGCGTCCGCCGTGAACGGAACCGGATCGGTTGCCATGTTGCGCCATGACGCCGGATCGATCTTTTCGTCTCCCTCTGTTCCCGCGGTGGTCGTGCCGTGAACGGGTCCGAGAATCCGGTCGACCTCGGCGCGCTGGGCCCGCATGAGGCCCTTGATGCGCGAAGGCCAGGGCCGCGTGGACGTGGCGGCTTGACCGATGAGGTCGTGCAGCCGGTTCAGGTCGGGCCGCTCAGTCGGGTGCTTGGCCAGGCACGCTTCTGCGATCCCGCGTATGGGGTCGGGGAGCGCCGACAGGTCGGGCTCGGAGTGGAGGACGTTGTGAAGCACCTGCGGCAGCGACGTTCCCGCGAACGGGCTCGCTCCGGTACACGCCATGACCAGCACCGAACCGAGCGAGAAGATGTCGCTCGCCGGCGTGATCGTGGCTCCTTCGACCTGTTCGGGAGACATGTAGGGCGGCGAGCCAACCACCCACCCTGTTCGTGTCAGCCTGGTGCTGCCTGGGGCGTCATCGGTGGCCAGCGCAATACCGAAATCGACCACTCGGACGCCCTCGTCGTTGACCAGCGCGCTGCCCCGGCCGGTGAGCGGAACACCCGTCGTGGTGACTTCATCGGTGAGGAGGATGTTGTCCGGCTTGAGGTCCCGGTGCACCAGGTCTGCCCCATGGATCTCGTCGAGGGCGGCGGTCAAGCCGGCAGCCAGCCGCAAAGCAGCCTCCTCCGGAAGCGTCCCAGCAGCGACGCCGACGGTGGCGGCATCGGCGGTGACGCCGCCGGCAGCCACACCAACATCGACCACCTGTTGCAAGGACGGGCCGGAGATAAAGGCCGAGGCCAACCATGGGGTGGACGCGTCGAGGTCCGCGTCAAGCACAGGGGCGGTATGGGCGCCCCGCACCCTCCGCGCCGCGGCGACCTCCCGCCTGAACCGTGCCTGGTGCGTCGCGTCGCCGGCAAGAGCTGCGCGGATGAGTTTGACGGCCACCACCCGGCCGTCCGGCGCAGTGCCTAGAAAGACTCGGCCCATACCGCCATGGCCCAGTACGGCCAGTAATCGGTATGGCCCGATCTCCCGTGGGTCAGCCTCCGCCAGGGGCTCCACCGCCACCACCTCCCAGCACAGATCATGCCGCCCGACAGCGGACAACGGTAGGCCGGTCCGGCAGTATCTGGCGGGCAGCTTTGCTCAACTCGCCAATTAAGACGTCATCTCATTTGGCGGGGTCAGTAGGCTCAGGACCGTGATGGGGATCGCTGAGCAGCTGGTGATGCTTGCAACACGTCTCTTGGTGTGGCGCTCAACCACCAGACGCGGGTGACTCGTGCGCGGGGTGGAGCGGCAGAGGTGGAGGACCGTCCGGTCTTTCCGGCTCGTGTGACGCGGCGGCGCGGCTTTACGAGACTGTTTCGGGCGCACGGAGACGCGCCCGCCTGGTCGCGGTACTGGTGGCACTTGCCCGGGCTGTCACGGCGGGAACCGCTCCGGGCGGAAGTCCGCGAGCATCTCATTTCTCTTGCCGCTGAGGATCTCCGAAGCAAGCAGCCGGCCGATTACCGGCCCGAGGGTGATGCCGCTGTGGGAGACGGCCTCGTAGTAGCCCGGCACGGACGGCACCGCTCCCACCGAGGGGAATCCGTCGGCTGGGATGGGCCGGTGGGCTACCCGTGTCTGTGCGATGCGGGCGTTGCCGAGTTCGGGAACGACCTGCCGCGCCGATTCGTGGAGCAGCCGTGCGAGTTGCGCTGGATCTTCGCTTGCGTCGATGAGTGCGTCGATCTCGCGGCTGTGGAGGACTACCGAAGCGTCTCCGTCAGGACGGATCTCGATGTGCGGCGCGTGCATGGCCCGGTGAACCGGGACCTGAGTGCAGTCGATCCGGGTGACGGCTCCGGGTTCCCGGCGCATCGGCAAGTGCCGTGCGATGAGCTCGGCGACGTGGGAGGCGCTGGGGCCTGCTGCGTTCACGACGATGTTGACGTCGAGACAGCTCCCATCCGATAGAGCAACCTTCTGGATGCTCCCGTCGGCACCTGTGTCGATGTTGCAGACCGCGGTGCCGGACCGGAGTTCGGCGCCGGATGCAACGGCCTGGCCGACCAGGCGGCTGACGAGATGACGTCCGTGCACCCAGGCTTCGTCGGGGTAGAACACGACTGGAACCTCACTGGGCATCGTGAGAGCAGGTTCGAGGCGGCGGCATACCTCGGCCCCCGTGTACACCTCAGCCCGGTAGTCCCAGTTGGCCAGCTGTTCGGCCGTTTTGAGGAGCTTTGTCTCTGCTGCGGGATCGTCTGCCCAGCGCAGGTGGCCGCTGGGATACCACCATGAGTCTGGCCCGATGGTCCTGGCAAGCTCACGGTACGCTGCCATGCCCGCGACGTTCAGGTCGAAGTAGGACTTGCGCGTGGTCTTGTTGCTGGCGTTGACCCAGGAGAAAGACCAGTTGGTGACGCCTTCGCCTGGCTGGCCTGCGTCGATGAAGACCACCTTGGCACCGCGCCGGGACAGGTTCCAGCCCACGCTGGCTCCGAGGATGCCCACTCCGATGACAGCAACACGTTCAGGCCGCTTCACGGACTCGGTCCTCACGAACGCCCCCTTCCCGGATTACGGGCGAACTCAACTCCCGTTTCTAGCATGCAGGCATGTGGAACGGTGAGCACTATGAGGTCAGCTCATTGGTGAGTCTGCGGAAGCAGATGAGGGTGCAGGCGATGCTGGTGAAGGCGAGGAAGTGATCGGCCTTGCGTTCATAGCGGCGGTGCAGGCGGCGGCAGCCGGCGAGCCAGGCCATGGTGCGCTCGATGGTCCAGCGGTGCCGGCCCAGTCGTTGCGAGGTCTCGACGCCCTTTCGGGCGATGCGATGCCGGATACCGCGGCTGGATAACCATCGCCGCAGGTGGGCGGAGTCGTATCCCTTGTCCGCGTGGAGCTTGTGCGGTCTGCGGCGCCGTGGTCCTCGGCGGGAGCGGATGGGCGGGATGCCCTTGACCAGCGGGAGCAGGGCCTGGCTGTCGTGCAGGTTGGCGCCGGAGACACCGATGGACAGGGGCAGACCAGTCCGCTCGGTGATCAAATGGATCTTTGAGCCGTACTTGCCTCGGTCGACAGGATTCGGACCTGTCAGGTCCCCCTTTTCAAGGCCCTCATGTTCACCGAGTCGATCGCGCAGCGCGACCAGTCCAGCTTGCCGCGGGAGCCGAGTTGAGCCAGGACCAGACGGTGCAGCTTGGCAAAGACCCGGGCCTTCGTCCACTCGGCGAAGCGGCGGTGGGCCGTCGCTCCCGAGGGCCCGAACAACGCGGCGGGCAGCTGCTGTCAGGTGCACCCTGACGTGGCGACGAACACGATGGCGGCCAGCACCTCGCGGTCCCCGTGGCGGCGTCGGCCACCGCCCTGCGGGCGCGACGGTGCCTCCGGCACCACCCGCTGGAACAACGCCCACAACTCGTCCGGCACCAGCCGCTCAACGATCCCCATCACGGTCCTGAGCCTACTGACCCCGCCAAATGAGATGACGTCTAAAGTGCCCAGTCACACTTAAACAAACGTCTTGTACGTGCGTATAGATCCTCTCTATGGTGATGCCATGGACACCGACACCGACACCGCCAAGCGCGCCGCGTTCACCGTCGACGGCCGCGCCCTTTCCTACGTGGATTTCGGCGGCACCGGCCGGCCGCTGCTCGCCCTGCACGGGCACATGTCCGAGGGCCTGTCGTACGCCGAACTCGCCGCCCGTCTCGCCCCGGAGTGGCGGGTCATCGCCCCCGATCAGCGCGGCCACGGCGAGTCCGACCGGGTGGCCGACTACGGCCGGGAGGGCTACCTCGCCGACCTCGAAGCCCTCATGGATCACCTGGGTCTGGACCGGGCGGCTGTCCTCGGCCACTCGCTCGGCGCGATCAACGCCTACCAGTTCGCGGCCCGGCACCCCGAGCGCGTCACCGCGCTGATCAATGCCGAGGGGTGCGCCGAACTCGGCCTGGACGGCAGCAATCCGCTGGCGTTCGTACGGAACCTGCCGGAGGGCGGCGCCCCCGACCGGGAGGCCTTCGTCGCACAACTCGGCCCGTACGCACCGCATTTCGAGTCAGCCGTTCGCGAGCGGCCGGACGGCACCTGGGGCCTGCACTTCCATCCCCAGGACATATACGACTCCGAGGACCGAGTTCACGGCGACCACTGGGCCGACTGGACCGGCTCCACCTGCCCGGCACTGCTGGTGCGTGGCGCCAAGGGCGGCGTGCTGCCGGCTGAGCAGGCGGCACAGATGGTCACCCGACGCCCCGGCACCGACCTCGTCGAGCTGGACACCGACCACTTCGTATACGCCAACGACCCGGCCGGATTCGCGGCTGCGGTCCGCGACTTCCTCGCCGTGGTCTGACGCCGGTCCCGGGGCCTGGTGCCTCGTTACCAAGACCACGAACGAGCGGCCGCTGTCTGCTCACCGCCGGGGCCGCCCGCCCCGGGATTCGGTGGCTCGGGCACAATCAGGAGCCGTGGCCACCGCACCTGACCCCGCAGTCCTGTACCCCGACGTCGCGGCCTACGGCAGTCTCGCCGCAGCGCTCCAGGCAGAGGCCGAAAGCCGACTTGATGCCGTCCCCGTGACGTCCCGGGACACCGCTCCGCTGCTCCACGCGGCCGTCGCAAGCACCTTGCCGCATCGCGATCCGCTGGAGATCAGCGCTTGGTGGCACGAACGGCAGTGGTCGATCCGCGGCACGGAACCGTTCCAGGGCTTGACCCTCATCAAAGGCACGACGGACGACCTGGCGGAGGTCGCCAGGGCCGCCCGGGCGTGGCACGACGGGGCGCCCCTGAACGACATCCGCCAGGCGGCGCCCTTCGTGCACCTGACCGGACGGTTCGAGGTGCCCGCCCCCGATCCCGCACGCCTGGCGGAATCCGAGTGGCAGAGCCTGCGCCAGGAGGCGAGCGAGCTTGATGTTGTCTGGCAGGAGGCGTACCAAGCCCTGATCGAGACGGCGCACGCCGAGCCGGCGCTGCGCGCCCTCTACCCGTTCACGAGCCACTGGGCGCTGCGCTTCTCGTCCACCACCCGGCCGCGCCTGACCGTGGTCGGACCGTGTCTGATGGCGAACAGCGACGGCACGTACAGGGTGGAACGGGACTTTGCCCGCGAGGATCTCGGTCGATTCTCCACGGCGCAGGAGGCAGTGGCGCTGGTTGTGTGCCAACTGCCGTCCGGGCTCGGCCCGGTCGCGCTCGGCGAATGACTCTGCTCGGCGGCACGGCCGTGCCGCGGTGAAAGATTGCTGCGCACCGCAGGTGGTCACTTCGACGCTCAACAGGCAAGGATCGGCAGCTCAGTTGAGGACCGCAGTGGCCTCGATCTCGACCAGATGGGCAGGGACGTCCAGCGCCGCGACACCCAGCAGTGTGGCCGGCGGGACCGGGGTGACTCCCAGTCTCGCGGCTGCCCGGGAGATCCCCTCCAGGAGCAGCGGCATCTTGTCGGGGGTCCAGTCGACTACGTGGACGGTCAGTTTCGCCACGTCGTCGAAGGAACCGCCGGCCGCGGCCAGGGCGGTGCCGATGTTGAGGTAGCACTGCTCGACCTGTGCGGCGAGGTCGCCTTCGCCGACCGTGACTCCCTCGGCGTCCCAGGCCACCTGTCCGGCGATGAAGACCAGTCGTGACCCAGAGGCGACCGCCACCTGTCGGTAGACGTCGATGCTGGGCAGTCCGCTGGGGTTCATCAGGGTGACGGTCATGCTGCCTGCCTCCATGTCGCGAGAGACCCCTGTGGTCTCTTGTGGTTACTCAGGAACCGTAGGAGAGTGCCTGCTGACATGGAAGAACGCACTTTTCGGTGACGGGGGAACCTGATGGTGACCAAGCAGTTCACGGGCTCGCCCAAGGACGAGGCGGACCTGACGCGCGCGGACTCGCTGGCGCGGGAGATCTTCTCGGACGTCGCCAACAAGTGGGCCTTCCTGATCATCGAGGCCGTGGGGGAACGCACCCTGCGCTTCACTGAGTTGCGCGACGCGATCGAGGGCATCAGCCACAAGATGCTCACCCAGAACCTGCGCATGCTGGAGCGCAACGGCCTGGTCGACCGGTGCGTGCACCCCACCGTGCCGCCCCGGGTCGAGTACACCCTCACCGAGCCGGGACGAGCCCTGCGAGCGACCGTTTCCGGCATGTGCGACTGGACCCACCGGTACCTCGCCCAAATCGAGACCGCCCGCCACCGCTTCGACGGCTGACGGCGCCCGGCTCAAGGCGGGCCGTGCCCGACCTCAGGCCCGGGGCGCCAAGAGGTCGTCCAGTTCGGCGGCGAAGAGCCGGGCGGGGTCGAGGCGCATGCCGGTGAAGTGGCCGGCGAGTTCCAGTGACAGGACGCCGTGCAGGCGGGTCCAGAAGGTCAGGAACCGGTGAAGGGCCTCGGGCGTGGCGGGGTGGTCGGCGGCCCAGTCCCGGTGGTCCTCCAGGTAGGCGGCGAAGAGTGACGTGGCGCTGTCCGGGGCGAGCGCCGTGCACGCGTCGAGCAGGGTCGTCATGATCTCGGACGAGATGGCGGTGATGTCCGCGGGCGCGTGGTAGCCGGGGATGGGGGTGCCGTAGACGAGGAAGTACCGCTGAGGGTCCGTCAGGGCCCAGTCGCGCAGGGCGTGTGCCAGCCCCGCCAGGTCGGCGCCGTTGGCGGCGGTCGTACTGAGGGTCTCGGCGAGACTTCGGTACGCCTCCCGGACGAGTTCGGTGACCAGGTCGTCGCGGCTGGCGAAGTAGCGGTAGAGCGCCGGTCCGCTCATGCCCATCTGCTTGGCGATCGCATTGAGGGAGAGCGCGGAGGCCCCCGCTGTGGCGATCTGCTCCCAGGCGCGTTTCGTGATCTCCGCTCGCACCTGGGCCCGATAGCGCTCCCGTGGGGTGTTCGTGCCCGTCGTCGCCATGGCCTGCCCGTCCCCAATCAATCGGCTACACCCTCAAGGGATGGTGAGAAGTTATCACGCGCCTATTGACCGGCTACTTTGTAAGCGTTACAACTTATAACGAACGTGTGAGCCTCTAATTAGGTGGGGGTGCGGCGCCGCAGCACGGCCACGCCGCCCGCGCTTCGGGCCGCGTTCACCTCCCGACCGACAGAGGAGAACTCCATGTCCGGCATCCGCAGTACCGGCCTCCGCGCCACCCTGTTCGCCGCCCCGCTCGCCCTCGCCGTCCTCGGCGCCGCCGCCGCACCCGCCGGGGCCACCGGCACCCACACCTCCCACCCTGGTAAGTCCCTCACCTGCCGTGGGAAGGGTGTCGACCCCGCTGCCCTCGTCCGCCACCGGACCGAGACCGTCATCAACGCCCCGCTGCGCATCATCTGGAAGCTGCAGACCGACGTGGAGCGCTGGCCGTCCTGGCAGTCCCCCGTGGAGACGGTGAAACGCCTTGACCAGGGCCCCTTCCGCAGGGGTTCGGCATTCCGGTGGACGACTCCGATACCCCCCAACCCCTCAACTCCCGCCACCAGCCTGGACATCACCTCGACCGTCCAGCAGATCAGGCACCATGCGTGCATCCGCTGGACCGGCCCCGCGATCGGCGACGGACTGCGCATCGAGGGTGTTCACGTGTGGAGCTTCACCAAGGTCAGGGGCGGTGTCCGGGTGAGTACCGAGGAGACCCACACCGGCGCCCAGGTCGAAGCGGACGTTCCCACCGCGACCAGGCTCCTCCGCGAGGGCCTCGAAGCCTGGCTGCGCGACCTGAAGTCCGCCGCCGAGGCCGAAGCCCGCGCCCACAACCGGCCGCATTGAGCCGCGGACCGGGCCGCGGCCACTGCGCGTCAGTCGGCGGTTCCAGCGCCTGTCCACAGGCACACGGGCCCGCCTCCGGCTGTCTGCCAGAATCGCCGCATGGCTGAGGACGACGCTGCACGCGGCTACCTTCTGGACAACAGGCAGTCCGAGGCGGGAGTCCGCTTCGGTGCCCTTGCCGAGCTGTTCGATCCGGTGACGTTCCGGCACGTCGACCGGCTCGGAATCGGTCCGGGCATGCGGTGTTGGGAAGTCGGCGCCGGTGGTCCCTCCGTAGCCCTCGGGCTGGCCGAACGCGTCGGCCCGCGCGGTGCGGTGGTCGCCACCGACATCGATGTGTCCTGGACCCGGGAGATCGCGGGCGGCCCGATCGAGCTGCTGCGCCACGACGTGGCGGCCGACCCGCCGCCGCCCGGCGGCTTCGACCTGGTGCACGCCCGGCTGGTCCTGGTGCATGTCACCGACCGCGCCGAAGCCCTGCGCCGGATGGTCCAGGCGCTGCGGCCCGGTGGCTGGCTGCTCCTGGAGGACGCCGACCCCGCGTTGCAGCCGTTGCTGTGCCCGGACGAGTCGGGCCCCGAACAGCAGCTCGCCAACCGGCTGCGGTCCGGTTTCCGTTCCCTGATGGCGGCGCGCGGCGCGGACCTCGCCTACGGGCGGACCCTGCCCCGAGTGCTCCGCGAAGCCGGCCTGGGCGAGGTGCAGGCCGACGCGTACTTCCCCGTCACCTCGCCGGCCTGTGCCGTGCTGGAGGACGCGACCGTACGGCAGATCCGCGACCGTCTGGTGGCGGAGGGACTGGCGACCGAGGCGGAGATCGAACGGCACTTGGCGAACGTCGCCACCGGGCGGCTCGACCTGGCCACCGCCCCGATGATCTCCGCCTGGGGACGCCGTCCGTAACCCGCCCCGAGGGCGCCGGGGCGCGGGGAGCCGGGCAAGGCGAGGGCGCGGGAGTCGACATGCCCGTCACGGTGAGTGGCCAATGGTCACCCTGTGGCTGGGGTGGGCGACGACCGAGGATCGTCCCTCTCCCGCCGCGCGACGACGCACGCCACAAGCACCACGACGCATGCCTCTACGCCCGCCCCACGATGCCCCACGACACCGCCATCGCACCGCCGGGCCGGGTAGTTCTGCTTCATCCGGCCGGTCGCCGCTCGCATTGTCTGGGGGGTAATCTGAATTCACTGCATCTGCTCCCCCAGCCGGGGAGGGTATATGACCGCCGGTGTGAGCCTCCGCCCCAGTAAGGCGGACGCACTCCGTTATACGCCCATCGCCGAGCACGGCATGATCGGCGATATGCGTACCGCTGCGCTCGTCGGTACCAACGGCACCATCGACTGGTATTGCTGCGCACGGTTCGACGCGCCCAGTGTCTTCGGGGCGCTCCTGGACGCCGATCGTGGCGGGGCCTTCGAGCTGGCCGCGGACGTGCCTGCCCGGACGAAACAGTTCTACTTTCCCGACACCAATATCCTCATCACGCGATTCTTCGCGGACAACGGGGTCGGCGAGGTCCAGGACTTCATGCCGATCGTCGACGACTCCCGTGAAGCGGACCGGCACCGGCTGATCCGGCGGGTGCTCTGCGTGCGCGGATCGCTGCCGTTCACCGCCCGGGTGGCTCCCCGTTTCGATTACGGGCGCAGTGTGCACACCGTGAGTTCTCAGCAGGGCCAGATCGTGTTTGACTCCCCGGGTCTTTCGCTGGCGTTGTCGTCCAGCGTTCCGGTCGAGATCGACGGTCCGGACGCCTGCTGCACGTTCACGCTGGACGAGGGCCACGCCGCGGTGTTCGCCCTCGACCGGATCGGTGACGGGGTGGCGCCGCGGGCCTGTCCGCTGACGGAGGCGGAGGAGCTGTTCGGTAGCACGGTGCGGTATTGGCGTAACTGGCTGTCGCACTCCCGCTATCGAGGACGCTGGCGGGAGATGGTGCACCGCTCCGCGCTCACTCTCAAGCTCCTCACCTACGCGCCGACCGGCGCGATCGTGGCCGCGCCCACGACCAGCCTGCCGGAACAGATCGGCGGCGAGCGGAACTGGGACTATCGCTATGCCTGGGTGCGGGACGCCGCGTTCTGCATTTACGCGCTGCTCAGGCTGGGCTTCACCGACGAGGCCAAGGCCTTTGTGCACTTCCTGTCCCAGAACGTCTGCCTCACGGACTGTGCCGCCGGTCCGCTGCAAATCATGTACGGAATCGACGGGCGCAGCGAACTGCCCGAGGAGGAACTCCTGCATCTGGAGGGCCACTTGGGCTCCAGCCCCGTCCGGATCGGCAATGACGCCGTCAACCAGCTCCAACTGGATATCTATGGCGCGCTGATCGACTCGCTCTACCTTTATGACAAATGGGGAGAGCCGCTGTCCAGCGAGCACTGGGACACCGTCGGCAAACTCGTGGACTGGGTCTGTGACAACTGGGACCAGCCCGACGAAGGGATTTGGGAGACCCGCGGAAAGACCCAGAACTTCCTCTACTCACAGCTGATGTGCTGGGTGGCGCTGGAACGGGCGATGCGGATCGCCCTTCACCGGGGCCTGCCGGCGGACATGATCCGCTGGGGCGCGGCCCGGGACGCCATTTACCGGCGGATCATGGACCGTGGCTGGTCCGGCAAGCGGCAGGCGTTCGTTCAGCACGAGGGTGACGATGTGCTCGACGCCTCGGTTCTGATGATGCCGCTGGCCAAGTTCATCTCCCCGACCGACCCGAAGTGGCTTTCCACTCTGGACGCCCTGGGGGAGGAGCTGGTGTCCGACTCGCTGGTCTATCGCTATGACCCCCGCAGCAGTCCCGACGGGCTGCGGGGCGAGGAAGGCACCTTCTCGATCTGCTCGTTCTGGTATGTCGAGGCGCTGTCCCGGGCCGGCCGTGTGGACGAGGCGCGGCTCGCCTTCGAGAAGATGCTCACCTACGGAAACCACCTCGGCCTGTACGCGGAGGAAATCGGCCGCACCGGCGAACAGACCGGCAACTTCCCCCAGGCCTTCACCCACCTGGCGCTCATCAGCGCCGCATTCAACCTCGACCGCGCCCTGGGCTGAGGCCGCGCACATCAGGCAGATGGTCGCCCGCTCGATGTGCTGCGGGCCCGGTGACACCACCTCCTGAAGGCGGAGCCTCAGCGGACGCAGCATTGGGATCTTGAAGGTACGGTTTCGTGCTGCATCAACCAGCCCTGAACGGCAGCAATGTGACGGGCTATCAATTGCTCTCCCGGTTTCCTGACAGAACCCTTGACGCATCGATCACACATGGTGAACATGCTTCGGGCAAGAGAGCGCTCCCATGAACTTCCATCGTTCACTTCCTGAATGAGGAGAGCTGCCCCATGCCCATACCCCCCACGGCCGACTCGGCGCCCGCGCCCGGCACGCCGAAGCCCTCCCGACGCAGCGTGCTGGCCGCGGTGGCGGCCGCCGTTCCCGCGGCGAGCCTGTCGGTCCTCTCCACCCGGGCGTCCGCGGCGCCTGCCCCCGCTGCGCTGCCGGGCGGCGGGGACCTCGGTCCGAATGTGCTGGTCTTCGATCCCGCCATGCCCGATATCCAGGGCAGACTTGACGAGATCTTCCGGCGGCAGGAGTCGGCCCAGTTCGGCGACGGACGGTTCGCGCTCCTCTTCAAACCGGGCACGTACCGAGGCCTGAACGCCCAGATCGGGTTCTACACCTCGATCGCGGGCCTCGGACTGTCGCCCGGTGACACCACCTTCCACGGCGATGTCACCGTCGACGCCGGCTGGTTCGACGGCAACGCGACACAGAACTTCTGGCGCTCGGCCGAGAACCTCACACTCCATCCGGCCAACGGCACGAACCGGTGGGCCGTGGCGCAGGCGGCGCCGTTCCGGCGGATGCACGTCAAGGGCGGACTGAACCTGGCGCCGGACGGTTACGGCTGGGCCAGCGGTGGCTATATCGCCGACAGCCGCATCGACGGCACCGTGGCGCCCTACTCACAGCAACAGTGGTACATCCGCGACAGTGCGGTGGGCGGCTGGCAGAACGCCGTCTGGAACATGGTGTTCTCGGGCGTCGAGGGCGCCCCGGCGCAGAGCTTCCCCGACCCGCCGTACACCACGCTCGCCACCACCCCGGTCTCCCGCGAGAAGCCGTTCCTGTATCTCGACGGGGCGGACTACAAGGTCTTCCTCCCGGAGAAGCGGACCAACTCCCGTGGCACCACATGGGGGAGTGGCACACCGAGGGGCGAGTCCGTTCCGCTCAGTGAGTTCTATGTGGCCAGGCCCGGTGTCGATGCGGCAACTCTGAACGCGGCGCTGACCCAGGGGCTCCACCTGCTGCTCACCCCCGGGATCTACCACCTCGACCGGCCGGTCGAGGTGCGGCGTGCGAACACCGTGGTCCTGGGGCTGGGATACCCGACCCTCGTTCCGGACAACGGCGCGACGGCCCTGAAGGTCGCCGATGTCGACGGGGTGCGGCTCGCCGGGTTCCTCATCGATGCCGGCCCGGTCAACTCCGCCACGCTCCTGGAGGTCGGCCCTGACGGCGCGTCCGCCGACCATGCCGCGAACCCCACCACGGTTCAGGACGTCTTCCTGCGGATCGGCGGGGCGGGACCCGGCAAGGCGACCACCGGCATGGTGATCAACAGCAACCACACCGTCATCGATCACACCTGGGTCTGGCGGGCCGACCACGGCGACGGCGTGGGCTGGGAGACGAACCGGGCCGACTACGGGGTCCGCGTCAACGGTGACGACGTCCTGGCCACCGGGCTCTTCGTCGAGCACTTCAACAAGTTCGACGTGGAGTGGCGCGGCGAGCGGGGACGCACGGTCTTCTTCCAGAACGAGAAGGCCTACGACGCGCCCAACCAGGCCGCCATCCAGAACGGCGCCACGAAGGGCTACGCCGCCTACAAGGTCGCCGACACCGTGACCACCCACGAGGGGTGGGGTCTGGGCAGCTACTGCTACTACAACGTCGATCCCACCATCCGCCAGGACCACGGGTTCCAGGCGCCGGCCACACCGGGCGTGCGGTTCCACCATCTGCTGGTGGTCTCCCTCGGGGGCAAGGGGCAGTACGAGCACGTGATCAACAACCTTGGTGCTGCCACCTCGGGCACCTCGACCCTGCCGTCCACGCTGGTCTCCTACCCGTGACCGTCCGGTGGAGGTGATCCGGGGACCGCCGCCATCCCAGGCCACGGCGCACCCGCCCGGCGCCCTGCGGACGGCACAGCCTCCGTACGGTAGCGGCCGCGGTGGCGGCGCCGTGTCAGGGGGCCGTGACGGGCGGGCCGGCTGTCCGGCCTACCGTAGGGCGCATCTGTTGATGCCTGGAGAGTCATGACCATCGAAGAATCCGCCTTCCGGGGGCGGATGCCTGCCCGGCCCGGCGACCTGGCGGTCGAGCGGCACGGAATCGGCCCGGTGCCCGAAAGTAACCGCTATGGAAAGGCTGCCCGCCTTTTCACCGTCTGGTTCGCCCCCAACCTCACCATGACCGGAGTGTTCTCCGGCACGGTCGGTGTCACGCTGGGGCTGGACTTCTGGACGGCGTTCACCGCGATGGTGCTCGGTACGGTCGTGGGCGCGGTCCCGGCCGCCTACCTGGGCACGTGGGGCAGCCAGACCGGAACCGGTCAGCTCCCGCTCTCGCGGCTCGCCTTCGGGCGCGGGGTGGCCCTGCCCGGCATCATGCAGTGGCTCTCCTCTGTGGCCTGGGACGCGCTCATCGGCCTCTTCGGCGGCGAGGCGCTGGCGCAGCTCCTCGGCTGGCCGTTCTGGCTGGGGGCGCTGGTGGTCCTACTGCTCCAAGGGGTCGTCGGCGTCTTCGGCTACGAGGCGCTCCATCAGCTCCAGACGGTGATGACCTTCGTGCTGGGCGCCGCGTTCGTGGTGCTCAGCGTGCGGCTGCTGTCCGGTGTGCCGCTGCCCGTCTCGGGCTCCGCGCACGGCGCCGACCGGTTCGGGGCCTTCGTCCTGACCAGCACCATCGCGCTCAGCCTGGCCGTCTCGTGGGCGCCCTACGCCTCGGACTTCAGCCGCTACCTGCCCCGGACGACATCCCGGCGCCGGATGTTCTGGTACTCCCTGCTCGGCATGGTGCTCTCCTTCGCCTGGGTCCAGGCGCTGGGGCTGTGGGGAGCCGAGCTGTTCACCGACCAGACCGCCGCCGGGGTGCACGGACTGCTGGGCGGCGGCGTCCTCGGCGCCTTCGGGCTGCTGGCCATCGCCGCCGCGGCAGTGTGCAGCAACGCCATGAACGACTACAGCGGCTCGCTGGCCCTGCAGGCGGCCGGCATACGGGTTCCCCGGCCGCTCGCCGCGGCCGCGGCCGCCGTGCTCGGCTTTCTGCTCGTCCTCTGGATGCACGGCGCGGACACCGCGCTCCGCTTCCAGAACGTGCTGCTGTTCGTCGGCTACTGGATTCCCGGTTTCGTGGGCATCGTGCTCGTCGACGCGTGGCTGCGGGCCAGGGCCCGGGGCGGTGCGCCGATCGACGTCGAGGCCGAGTTCGGCCGTCCCCAGCCGTGGTGGCCCGCCTGTGTCGCCTTCGTAGTGGCCTTCGCCGCGGCCGTGCCCTTCATGGACACCACCCTCTTCGTCGGCCCGGTGGCGGCCGCGCTGCACGGTGCCGATTTCGCGTACTACGTGGCTTTCCTGGTGTCTGTGGCGACCTATGCACCTTTGCGGCTTTTGGCGCGCGCTGACGGTGCCAAGGTGGCGGAGCCGGTCGCGGCCGCACGGGGAACGGAAGGGTGAGCCGGGGGCGGGCTGTGGACGGCGCCGGGCGTGGGGCGCGGCGTCTGCCCTGAGGCGTGTCTGTGGCTGCGCCGCCCTTGTGTGGCAAGGGCGTCCCCGGGCGGGCGGAAGGTGGGTCCGGGGGCCGCTGCACTGAGGCGCCCGCCGTGCGACGGAAGGAACGCAGGCACTTTTACCCGTCGAATCGAACGGCAAACTGCGGCGTAAATTCCGAATGCCCGCGACGGATACGGGCACGCGAATGTCCGGAGGATGACAACTGCGGTACCCCTTCTTCTGATGCTGCCGCACTGATCGTTTTCGGTGCCGGAATCGGACGGTGAGCCTGATGGCCCGGGAGGTCATCGTGCTCACCGTCCGGCTTCCGGCACCGTGAGATGGTCCGCGGCACTTCGCTTGTCCGTGTCCGCCGGGACAGGTCAGGGTTCGATCATTCCGATGTTGCGAACGGCAAACATTTTCGTCCGAACTCGGATATGTGTGGTTGATAGCTCGGGAAGGGGGCACGCTTTCCGGCCTGAAGGCAAGTCGACGCGATACGAGGTGAGCTTTATCATGAGCACCGCCGAGGCTCCGCGCACGGTCACGGCGTTGCCGGTGCTGGAGCTTCAACTGGACTGCTATTCCGAAGTGGTCGGGCCCGCCCGGCATCTTGCGGCAACCTTCCTGGAGCGCCTGGAGCCCGCCCTGGAAAAGGACTCCAGGGACGCGGTGATCCTGGTCGTCTCCGAACTGGTCACCAACGCCGTACGACATGCGGGCGGGAAGCTCTGCACGCTGCGGCTGACCGCCGACCCGGAGTCGGTGCTGGTCACCGTGGGCGACTCCAGCCCCGCGCTGCCGCGGCCCCGTACCCCCGACGTGTCCGGAGAGGGCGGCGGCTTCGGCTGGTCGATGGTCTGTCGCCTCGCGTCCTCCGTAGAGGTCCACAGCAAGCCGGCCGGTAAGACGGTGACGGCGGTCATCCCCCGTCAGGACTCCTCGGGCAGCGGTCCCTCAGACCGTGACGCGACAGCCACGGCCTGAGAGCGCACCGCACACCCCGCAATTCTCGGTGACTCCCGTCACCGCGCCCGCCAGTTGATCCCCTGGGAATTGATGGGGGTATACACGCAAGGCGCGCGGCATCAGCGGTGAGACGGATCATCCCCATCGGCAGATGGATGAGGACGGCGAAACCGGAAGGGCCGAGACGACGCCCCGACATCGCCCCCGAATTGTCTGAGGGCGCAATCCCGTTCCGATTGCACCGCCTCACGGTTGTTCGAATCCCCGGCCGGTCAACAGCCGGGTCAACGCAGCGAGTTACTCCGGCAAACCCCAGGGTGACGGAAACGCGACCACATCCGGTGACGGGCACTCGAAATCCTCGTCCTCACCGCTGCCGAGCGCTCGTCGGCATTCTTCCGGGTCAGGAGCGGGCGTCCGGCCAGGGCACCTGGGTGGCGGTCGGGGCCGTGTAGTCGATTCCCGGCACCGCGAAACCGTAGAGCCGCTGGACCTCGGAGTGGAACCAGTCGAGGTCGGCGAGGCGGGTGATGCTCTCGGTCGTGGCCGACTCCCACCGCTCGGTGACCGCCGCCTGGACCGCGCTGTTGAGCTCCCAGGAGTCGAGACGGACCCGGCCGTCGTCGTCGACGTCGAGGGGACGGGCACCGGTGAGCTGGTCCCACAGGCCGGCCAGCTGGGCGACCGGCGGCACCATGCCGTCACCGAGCACGCCGCGCAGCAGGCCCACGTAGAGCGCGATGCCGGGGATGGCGGTGGAGGACTGGGTGACCGCGGCGCCGTTGACGGAGGTCACCGCACGGCCGCCGACCAGCTTGCCCAGCCGCTCGTCGAGCGTACGGGCCGTCGCTTCGAGGTGGGACTTGGCGGCACCGATGGTGCCCTGCCGGTAGATCCCGTCCGTCAGCGGCGAACCGATGTAGGACAGGGCGGCGGTGGTGAAACCGTCGGCGAGCAGCTCGCGGCCGGCGAGATGGTCGATCCACCGCTCCCAGTCCGCGCCGCCCATGACCGCGACCGTCTGCTCGATGTCGTCCTCCGAGGCCGGCGCGGTCTCCACCTCCTTGACCTCCGGCGTCCCGTCGCTGTCGAAGACGAGCGTCTTGGTGCGGTACGCCTCCCCGATGGGCTTGAGGGCCGAGGCGTAGGTGGCGCCGGTGTCCGGGTCGGTGCGGCGCGGAGCGGCGACCGAGTAGACCAGATGGTCCAGGCGGCCGAAGCGCTCCCGGAGCAGCTCCGCGACCTGGTCCTTCATCGCGTCGGAGAACGCGTCGCCGTTGAGGAAGACCATCTCGTGACCGTGCCGGCGGGCGAGTTCGGCGGTGGCGGCGGTGCGGTACCAGCCCGCCGTGGCGGTGCGCCGCTCGGTGGGGGCCTTCTCGAAGCAGACGGCGATGCCGCGGATGCCCACCCGGGCGAGGCCGGCGATCGTCGCGGCCAGCCCGTAGCCCGCCGAGGAGCCGATGACGAGCGCCACCGGCGCATCGCCCGGCACCTCGGCGGGGGAGGGGACGTCGTGCCACATCTCCTGCACCAGACGCTCGCAGCCGGCCGGATGGGAGTCGAGGAAGAGGAAACCGCGGCTGCGCGGGGTGATGACTCGTTCGCTCATGACGCACGTCCTTCGGGTCGTCGCGGAGGAAGGGGCGGCCGGCGCACCGGCGCGCACCGCGTCCTGCAAGTCTGCGACCAAGCACCCTCGCATGATCGATTGCGCGGGCACAGTAATGAGCAGGGGGTTTTGGAGATTTTCGCTCAGTTCGGGCAGGGCGGGCGGCGTGTTGACGTATCAGCGTGTCGCGGGCTGCCCCGTCGGCGGCAGCCGGCGCAGCCAGTGCTCCCCGGTGCTCCAGCCGAGGAAGCGGCGGGCCCGGCCGTCGAGCGCCGTTCCGTCGTCGGCGAAGCTTCCGCCGCCCGCGACCAGGCGCAGCCCCGCCAGCGCGGGCGCGAGCCGGGCGGCGACATGGGCCGGGTGACGGGCCGTCTCCTCGTCCAGCCGGTCGAGCAGCTGGGGCTGCTCGGCGGGCGGGCACAGCGAGAGAAAGAAGACCAGCTGCCGCCACGCGTACGCCGCGTCCTTGATCGTGGCCAACGGCCGCGGGTGGTGGTGCACCTGGGCCGTCAGCCGGCAGACCGTACGGAAGCAGCGGCCCGCCAGGTCCTGCCAGCCGGGCTCCGGGGCGATGCCCACCTGGCGTACGAGCGTGGCCAGGTTGTGCGTGGTGAGGATCTGCGCCTGCTCGATCACCTGGCCGTTCGCCGCCACCCAGCTCCGCCCGGACGACCCGGCCCGTGCGATGCACAGCTGCGCGAACCGCGGGGAGCTGCGCGGCCGGTAGCTGCGGGTCAGCGCCTCACCGGCCTCGACGACCGCGAGGTCGCGGATCGCCTTGTAGTCGATGCCGTAGTAGCGCTCGTACAGCGAGCCGCGCAGCAGCTCGCCCGCGATCCGCGCGGCCGTGAGGAACTTCGGGCTGAAGGTGCCCATGAAGATGTCCGCCGCCAGCTCCTCGACCATCGGCGCGCCGAGGTCGGCCTGGCGGGCCAGCACACCGAGTTCGCGGACCAGGGGGTTGGGCAGCAGCGTGCCGGGGAAGCCCTGCACCGCCAGCTCGCCCAGCTGCCGCAGCGCGGAATGCGCCTCCTCCTGCGCCGCCTCGTCGCCCCGCTGCCCGGACACCGCCCGTACCCACGGCAGCTCCTCGACCCGTACCTGCCGCTCCAGACGGAGCAGCAGCAGCGAACGGCGGTTACGGAACGCCCGGTAGTTCGCGGCCATCAGGGTCCGCAGCGCCGCGTCGGGGTACGCCTGAGCGGTCGTGGCGGCGACCAGCTGCGGCACCAGCTCGGCCAGGACCTCGGCCGACGGCACCACACCCCGTTCGACAAGGGTGCCCAGCGGAGCGCTGAGCGCCGCCTCGACGACCCTGCGGATCGTCGCCGGGACCGGCGCCCCCGAGGGCAGCCCGGTCTCCCGGCGCTCCTCCTCGGTCACCGGGACCACCAGGGCGTCGACATCGGCCGCGCCGATGTCCTGGGGGAGCGCGCCGAGACGGCGGAGCACCAGCTGTGCCAGCGCGTGGTGCGAGGGCAGCGCCCCCTGCGCCGCCTGCCGGCCACGCAGCGCCTGATGCCGTTCGGACCCGGGCACTCCACGGCGCCGCACCATCGAGGCGACGGCATGCCGCAGCAGCCCGAGCCGGCGGGCACTGAGCGGACGCCCGGCGACGGTCTCCGCCAGGGCGCGGCGCAGGATGCCCAGGTTCTCCTTGGGACTGCGGTGCTTTCGGCAGTGCGTATGGGCCGCCGCGAGCTGCCGGTACCGGCGCAGCAGCACGGCCCCGCGCTCGCGCCAGTCCGCGTCCGGAGTGCGCGCGAGCACACGCTCTCCCTCCGCCGTCTCCAGCCAGAGGACGAGCAGTTCGTCGGCGAACGGCTGCCAGACCGTGAGCGCCTCCCGCTGGGCCTCGACCGCGGCGTGCGGCCGCCGCCGCGCCAGGGTCCGGCCGGCGTCGGCGACCGTCCGGCGATGCACGGCGGACGCGTCCGGCAGGGGCGCCGCCGACGGCCGGGGGGTGAACCGCAGCCGGCCGGCGAACGGTTCCAGCACCTCGACGAGCTCCGCCGCCTCGGTCAGCCGCCCGGAGCGCACCAGCCAGGCGACGGTGAGCAGTGCGGCTTCCTCGGGCACCGCCACCTCATAGCGCCCGTTGTCCAGCAGCGCCCACAGGCCGGCCAGCCCGGCCGCGGACAGCGCGTGCACGAAGAGCGCCCGGCGGTCGGCCGCCACACCCGCCAGGCGCGCCGCCTCCTCCTCGTACGGCTGGAGCGGTCCGCCGGCGCTCGCCTCACCGGTCGCGAAACCACCCCGGACGACCTCGGGGGTCACCCAGGCCGGAAGACCGGCCACCGGGGTGCGCGAACCGACCGTCAACGAGCCGCCGGCCAGGCCGTCCAGGACGCGTTGCCAGCGGTGGGCCCGGTCCTCCGCGCGCCGGCGGGTCCCGTCTTCCTCGTGGGTCAGCGCGGTGACGAAGGCCTTCGCCAACTGGTCGTGCGCATAGGACGGGACCCGGGTGAGGGGCTGCTGCTCAGCGTCGTCGTTCATAAGCCGACGTGGCGGGTGCCGCCCCCGCGCCCTCCGGGTAGGAAGCCCGGCGCTCTACTGCTGAGCTACACGTCGATGATCGGGAGAGTAGAGGCAGCACGGCGGCCGGGCAAACGAGTTTTCGACGGCGGGCGTATGACCCGGACTTGGCGTCGGCACCTGGGTGTTCGCGGTGATCTGGTTCCTGGTGTTCGGTCCGGCCGGGGTGGTCATGGCGTGGGCCGTGTGGGGTGACCGGGACGCCTACCCGGCGTTCGACGCGACCGGGGTGTGGCGGTGGCACGGCAAGTCGGCGCATGCGGTCATGCCGTGGGACGCGCTGGAGACCGTGGGCCTGTTCTGGTGCCCGGGGCCGGGCAACACGGGGCGGCGGCTGATGAGCCTCGAACTGTGCCCCACCGGCGGCGTGCCGGAACCGCAGGAACCGGAGCTGGCACCGCTGTTCGTCGAGGAGCAGGCCGGTCCGGCGGGCATACCGGACCGGCGCTACCGGATCGGCCTCCCGGTCTTCGCCGTCCGCCACTACGGCGGCGCACTGATCGAGGCGGCCCGCTCCGGCGCCGCACACCGCTGGTTCGGCGAACACGAGCGGCCCGCCGGGTACCTGCGGCCCGAGGACCTCATCAGCTGACCGGAGCACTCGCTCCCGGCTACGGCGTGTGACCTTCCAGCTCCTCTGCCAGAGACCTCTGCACATACTCCATGGCTCGTTGGTAGGACGGCTCGGCGAACCGCTTCGCCATCTCCTCGGCGGAGACCTCTTCCAGGCGCTGAAAGATCCACCACAGGTGGCCCTGCGGGTCGCGGACGCGCGCGGCCATCTGGCCGAAGGCCAGCTCGGTCGGCCGCGTCACCAGCCGGGCCCCACAGGCGAGGGCCTTCTCGACGGTCGTCCGGGCGTCCTCGACGTAGACCCGCAGATGCGAGGGCAGGTGCGGCCAGCCGGGCTGACGGTCGAACATCAACACCACCGAACCCGCCACGTCCACCTCGGCGTGGCCGACGCTCCCGTCCTCGTTGAGCACGCGGGCACCGCGTTCGGTGGCGCCGAACACCTGGTGCAGGAACTCGATCTCCGCACCGGTGTCCTGCGATATCACCCAGGGGTCGATCCGTGAGTAGCCAGCGGGAACGGGGCCCGGTTCATCCTTGATCGTCATGCCGTGACCCTGCCACAGATATCGCCCTCTTCGGCGGGAAAACTCCATAATGCGGCGGGCTTGAAGGGCGATCCGGTCGAGATCGCCCCGCCCGCAGGCCGGCGGGCCGCTCCGTTGCCGTTCCTGCCGTATGACGAGGCGCTGTTGGAGCGCATTGTCCACACCGTCGGCCATCTCCTGGAGCACGGTCCGGTCCCTGTCGGGAGCTGAACGGCCGAGCCGGACCGTCGCCCCGTCCCGCCGCTGCCCTCGCCCAGGGGGCGACAAGGGCGTCCGTCCGGGCGGAGTTCTGGGTGTTGCGGAACGGGCGGCGGCTTCGAAGTGGCCGTGGTGTACGGCGTCCTTCCTGGGAGAAGGCGATTTACCTTGCCAGAAGCGGAGCGTGATGAAACCGATAGCAAGCAATTCGTGAAGGGTATGTGGAAGTTGCTGTGATGCGTGGCACACTCCCTTCACCGGTCGCGAACGACGAGGGGGGCGAGCGGGGTGCAGCGGATTCCTGTGCGGTTCGGGGCGGAGTTACGCCGGCGAAGGATTGAAGCGGGGCTGTCGCTGGGTGAACTGGCGAGCCTGATCTGCTTTTCCAAAGGGCACTTGAGCAAGATCGAACGTGGCGTGAAGGCGCCCAGTCACGATCTTGCCCAGTTATGCGACAGCGCTCTCCACGCCGACGGGCAACTCGGCAGCCTCATTTCCGCACCCGAGCGGAATACCGCCGTCACGCCCATGACCGAGGCGGATGTCGGGACGCCCTGGTCCTTACGTATGCACGCCGGCGGCGAGAGCGACTTCACGGCATTCGATCCGGGATCGCCCGGTGGTGGTGTCCTGCCCTCCACCATTGTGAGTTGGTCTCTCGCGCCACCGCTCCTCGAAAGCGGGGAGACGAATTCGGCATTGCCGTACTTCCGCAATGTCTTCGACGAGTTCCGCCGGCTCGGGCAGCTCTTCGGACCCTCGGTGGTCGCGCAGCTCAGCATCGCGGCCACCAGCGCGCTGCGGGGCATGGCGCACCAGGCGCAGCCCGCCCACCGCGCCGTCGTGCTCCGGCTCGCCTCCCGGTTCGCCGAGTACACCGGCTGGATGGCGCAGGAGGCGGGCAGCGACGCCGCGTCACTGTGGTGGACCGAACAGGCGGTCCAGCTGGCCGCCGACGGCGGCGATGACGAACTGGCCGCCTACGCCCTGATCCGGCGCGCCGAACTCGCCCTGTACACCGGCGATTCGGTGGCCACCGTCCAGCTGGCACGGCGGGCCGCACAGCAGGCCCGCAGCGTTCGCATCCGCGGTCTCGCCGCACAGCGCGAGGCACAGGGGCACGCGCTGGTGGGGGACCGCGACGCCTGCCGCCGGGCGCTCGACCGCGGAGCGGAGCTGACGTCCGGTGCGGTGCCGCCGGACGGTACGGACCCGGTCCTCGGCAGTATCCATCTGCCGGATCTGACGGTGTTCGTCGCCGGCTGGTGCATGCACGACCTCGGTTCCCCGGCGGAGGCCGTGACGTTGCTCGCCGATGGTCTGGACGCCATTCCGCCGGAATTCCGCCGCGCCAGAGCCCGATATGGTGCCCGGCTGGCGCTTGCACTGGCGAACGTCGGGGAAATCGAGCAGGCCTGTGCGATCGCGGAATTGGTCGCCTCCCATGTTGCCCTCATCGACTCGGCCACCATCCGCGCTGATCTTCTCCGTCTGAGCCGCGCCCTGAATCGTTGGCCAAAGAATCCTCTCGTCCGTCGGACCCTTCCCCAGCTCGCGATCGGCCTGCACACCCACCGGACCGGTCCGGGCGCACCGGCCTGACTTCCCGAACCGCCGCCCGCCCCGCGCGGAAGACCGCGCGAAGAACCGCACACCCGCCGAACCCGTGGTGTTCCGTTGCCCGGCCGAAAGGCCGAGGGCAACGCGTTGACCACGCCTCAAACCCCTGTGAATCTCGGCTTTATCCCCCTGTGCCCGCGACAGCCCTAGGAACTCTCACCGCATCCGGCTGCCGCAATCCACCGCTGTCATCCTGAGGAAAGGCAGAACACTCATGGCCGGAGTATTCATCAACTACCGGACCGGCGACGGTGCCGTGGCGGCTGTCTTGCTCGACGAGAAACTGAAGGAGGTATTCGGGCCGGAGAACGTCTTCCGGGACCGCCGCACCACGGCGCCGGGCGCCCACTTTCCGCCCGAGCTCTGGCGCCACCTGGAAAGCAGCGGGGTCCTCCTCGTCCTTATCGGCCCGAACTGGCTCTCCGTGTGCGACACCGACGGCCGACGCCGCATCGACGTACCGGGCGACTACGTCCACGACGAGATCCACCACGCCCTCACCTGGCGCAGGACCGTCATCCCCGTGCTGATCGACTCGGCCCGGCTCCCGGCCAAGGAGGAACTGCCCGCCGGCATCGCCGAGCTGGCGGAGCGGCAGTTCATGCAGCTGCGGGTGCCGTACGCCCATCTCGACCTCCCCGTCATCACGGAGGCACTGCGCGCCCACGTACCCGTGCGCAGGACGGAGCCGCAGCACACCACGCAGCCGTCGCCGCCCGCGTACGGCGCCCCGCAGCCCGGCTCGCACTCCACCTATGACGGCTGCGCCGTCGCCAACGGCAGCGGCAACGCCACCGTGAACCAGAACCGCGACGCCCGGGGCGGAGGCCGGCAGTGAGCGAGAGCGAACAGGCCGGGCCGCAGGCCGCGGCGGAGGAAGCGCCCGTCGAGGAGTCCGCTGCCGCCGTGGCCGAACCGGCACCGCCCGCGGCCGACCCCGCGGAGCCGAGCCCGGCCGGACCGTCCGACAGCACCGGGACCACCACCGCGAACGCGCCGGACGACCCGGCCGCGGCCACGAACGGCGACAGTCGGCCGTCGGCCCAGGACACCGTCCGGTCAACTCCCCGCCGGGAAACCGGCGACGCCGGCGACTTCACCCGCTACCAGGAGGCCCGGCAGCAGAACGCCCTGAACAAGCTCAAGCGCAGTGCCGTCGCCAACGGCAGCGGCTCCGCCTTCTACGCCGAGCAGCTGACCCTCGGCGGCGACAGCGGCGTCGAGATCCAGGTGCTGAGCGTCTCCCCGCTGACCGTCGCCCACCACCTGGACTCCCATCAGGACGTCGACCAGCAGACCCAGATGGCCGCCCGGCTCGCCGCCCAGCACGTCCTGGTGCTCGCCGGGCAGCCGGGCAGCGGCCGCCAGGCCACGGCACTGACGCTGCTCGCCGGCCGCTGCCCCGACGACCACCTCAAGATCCTGCACAGCGAGGCCCAGGGCATCCTCCAGGCGCTCTGCCAACGCGCCGACGAACTCCTCACCCCCGGCGGCTTCGTGGTGGACCTCGACGACCAGCCGCTGAAACTGTCGACCCTGGAGACCCTCGGCCACCTCGCCCGCAAACACCGCGCCTACCTCGTCATCCTCGGCGAACTGGGCCGGGTGGACCCCGACCGGCTCCAGCCCCACGCCGTCGAGCACCGGCGCCCGGCCCTCGGCGCGATCCTCGCGGTCCATCTGCGCAGACTGCTCGCCGGACACCCCGGAGGGTGCCCCCACCAGGACTGCACCGCCGAGCACACCACCGCGTTCACCACACGGATGCTGGAGTCCCAGCAGGTGCAGCGCACCCTCGACGGAGCCCCGTCCGTACGCAGCGTCGTGGAGTTCGCCGAGCTGCTGGCGCAGAGCATCCACGCCGAGGACACCAGCCTCAGCGACCTCATCGGCCAGTGGCGCGACCGGCTGCGCCGACTGGCCAAACAGCTGCTCCAGGTCCCCGCCGACACCACCCACGGCCCGGTCCTGGACCCGCACCGCCAGGCGTTCCGGATCGCCTACGCGTTCTTCCACGGCCACCCGCTCTCCGACGTCTTCGAAGCCGGAGCCGTCCTCAGCGCGACCGTGCTGCCGCGCTACGAGACCCGGGAACCCGCACCCACCAACCACGTCTTCGAGCGG
This sequence comes from Streptomyces sp. NPDC001219, assembly GCF_053597915.1. Taxonomy (NCBI): domain Bacteria; kingdom Bacillati; phylum Actinomycetota; class Actinomycetes; order Kitasatosporales; family Streptomycetaceae; genus Streptomyces; species Streptomyces sp. NPDC001219. The sequence continues at coordinate 120,234 of NZ_JBSFJF010000008.1, forward strand.
GAGCTGGACCAGCTGATCCCACCGGAGATGCGCGCCTCGGGGGATGCCATGTCCGGCGGCCGGGCCGACGACAACCCCCGCTGCGCCCGGCTCGTGGACGAGGAGCTGATGCACGCCGTCATCGAGGTCGTCTGGCACGACTACGACAGCCTCCGCGACCCCCTGCGCGAGTGGCTGACCGCGCTGGTCGCCGGGCCGCTGGAACGGATTCGGGTGCGGGCCGCGCATATCGCCGGGATTCTGCTCAGCCATGACTTCGACAGCGTCTACCGGGACCTGATCCGGCACTGGGCCCGCAAGTCCGCGGCGTACCGGCAGTCCGCCGCGCTCGCCCTGGAGATGGCCGCGCACGACCCCCGCATGGTGGGCAGGGTGCGGGCGCAGATCAGAAGCTGGCTGAGCAGCCCCCGGTGGGAGTTCCAGGACAGCGCGGCCCGCGCGTACGGCACCCTGGTCGGCGCCCAGGACGTTCCCGACGCGCTCTGGGCGCTGCGCGAACTGGGCACCCGGCCGGAGCTGGCGTTCAGCAGCTCGGTGGCGTTCTCGATGTCCTGGCTCTACCTCGCCGGCGCCCCGGGCCCGACCGCCGACGCCCTGGACCGCTGGATCACCTCCGGCAACGACCATCTGAGCAAACACGCGATCCGCACCCTGCTCATCCTCAGCCGTTACGGCGCAGGGCCGGACCGCCGCGACCGGCCCGTCCTGGCCGACACCGCCATGAGCGACGAGGACCGCGCCGACGCCCTGGTCCGCCTGTGGCGCCACGCCCTGATGGGGCAGGACAGCGCGACCCGCTCCTGGGACCTGCTGCGGCGCTGGCTGCTCGCCGGGGACGCGGACAAGGAACTGGCCGCCTTCCTGGAGGTCCTCGTGCCGCGCGTCTGGGCCCCGCCGCTCTCCCTCCGCGCCGGGTTCTACCTCGGCATATGGGCCGGCCGGCACCCCGACTCACGCACCATCCGCCAGCTCCGGGACGGGCCGCCCGAGGCGCGGTCCGCTTCCGGCGCCGCGTCCTGACGACACCCCGTACGAAGAGGAGCGAGACCATGACCCAGCGCACAGGACTCCGCATCAGGCTGCGCAACTGGTGGCACCGGATAACGGGCAGGGACGGCGCGGAGCCCACCGGGGGCCCGGACACCGCCGACGACCCGGAGCACGAGGACGGCCCGGCGCTCGGACAGGCGGCACAGCACGAGGTGGCCGTGGAGCTGCCGCCCGCCGAGGAGACGCTGTCCGTGGCGGCCGAGGGCGATGTGTTCACCTTCGAACTCGTCCCCCACTTCCGCTGGAGCAGCCGGGAGATGACGCTGGACGTCCTGCGGGAGCGCGCGGCCCTCCACGAGGAGGCGGCCCGCCGCAAACTGCTGCGACGCGCCTGGTCCGTCGCCCGCGCCTGCGACCCCGGCGACCCGGTGGCCGCCGAGAAGACTGTCAACAAGGAGCTGCGCGGCGGCTGGTGCTACCACGACGACAAGGGCCTCATCCGCTGCCGCCCCTCGGTGCGGATGCGGATGGACCCGGCGCTGCGCGACCATGTGCGGCCCTTCCACCTCGCCGAGGTACGGATGGTGAACGAGCACCGCCTCGGCAGGCTCAAGGCCGACCAGGTGCAGGAACTGACCGAGCGCTGGCTGCAGGTGATGAGCGAACTGGAGCTCCTCGGCACCCTCGGCGCGGCTGAGCGCCGGCTCCTGGTGCCGTTCGCCGCGGCGCTCGCCGACGAGGACTTCTGCAAGGTGATGCAGGCCCTCAAGAACACCCGCCGCAACGGGGCGGAGGCGCTCGCCGACGTCCTCACGGCAGCGGCCAAACACCATGAGCAGGTGGGCCTGTTCGAGTACGCCAACGCCTACGACAAGGCCCTGAGCGAGTTCTGCCGCCAGATGGGGCTGAGCCCCTTCTCCTGGGTGGACACCGTGGGCGAGGTCGGGGAGCTTGCTCCGTGAACGTCACCGACACCACGGACCACACGGCGGCAGCGGTCCGGCGGACCGGACGGCGCCGGGGCACGCCCGCCCTCGCCGGCGCCCTCGGAACGGCGCTGCTGGCCGGCCTCCTCGGGGCATGCGGCGAGGCACCGCGCCTGGACGCCTGCGCCTGGATGAAGGAACCCGCCGACAGCACCGGCCATACGGTCGTCCTCGTCGACGACTCCGGCTCCGTACGCGGCGAAACCGCCGGACGCGACTACGCCCACAGCATCGGCCCGCTGCTCACGGCGCTGGTCGAGCGCAAGGACACCGTCTCGGTCGGCAGCTTCAGCGGCGACCCCGCGCAGATCACCTGGATCGCCAAGGACCGCTCGACCGACTGGCTCAGGGACAACAACAACGCCATCAACCAGAAGAAGCGGAAGCAACAGGCCGTCGGATGCCTGACGGGCCTGGTCGGCAAGGCGCAGCGGGCCGCTCCCCGCAGCGGCGGCAGCGATGTCCTCGCCGCCCTCACGGCCGGAGCGTCCTCGCTCGACGGCACCTCCGGCCGCCGCGGCCTGCTCGTACTGACCGACGGGCTGTCCACAACGGGCTGCGCCGATCTGCGTGCGGCCGCCTTCCGCGACCGGAGCGAGATCAAGGCCATCACCCGGGTCTGCACCGCCCGGGACGAGACACCGGACCTGACCGGGGTACATCTCACGCTCGCCGGTCTCGGCCAGCCCGCCGCTGACCGGCCCGCGCCCACGGCGGCCCAGCGGACCTGGCTGAGCGACCTGTGGCGCACCCTGTGCGGCGCCGGCCGCAAGAAGACCTCCGGCACCTCCTGCACCCTCGCCCCGACCGCCATCGGCACGGCAGAGCACAGCCGCCCGCGGAAGAAGGTGCCCCAGGACCCGGCCGTGCGCTACGCACAGGACCGCCCGGAGAGCTACGAACTCCCCGGTGCGGCGCTCTTCGACACCAACGCGTCCACCGTCCGCCCGCAGGCCCTGCCCCTGCTCAACGATGTCGCGGTCAGCGCCCGCACCACCCCCGGCAGCCGGGTCACCGTCCTCGGCTACGTCGACCCGCGCGGCCGGCCGGACAACAACCACCAGCTGTCCCAGGCACGCGCCGACGCGGTGAAGGACGTGCTGACCGGACTCGGGGTGCGGCGGGTGACGGCACACGGCCGGGGCCTGCCCACGGGCTGCGCGAAGCCGGACCACGCGGCGGGGGGCCGGATGTCCGCCGAGGACAGGCTGCAGTGCGACCGGCGCGTCGATATCCACATCACCAGGAAGTGAGGGCGGCGGGCAGCGATGAACACCACCAACGGAAAGGACCGGGCGGGGCCTGCCGCCCGCTACCAGTCGGCGGTCGACTGCTCCGGCGGCGACCCCGCCTTTGTCGGCCTGGACCTCAGGAAACGGCCGTCCGCCAGGCCCGTGGACCAGACCGACAGCCGGGAACAGGCCGCCCTCATGCGCGCCTTCACCGATGCCAACACCGCGCTGACCGCGGCACAGCCCGGACTCGGCACCGCGGCCACCGCGGTCACCGAGACCTTCCAGGACGCCCGGACGACCCTGGAAGCGGCCGAGCGGTTCGTCGTGGCCCGGTCATCCCAGCAGGCCCAGGAGCGGGTCGGAGAACTGCGAGCCCGCCATGCCGATGACGGGCCGGAGAGCCTGCGCCGCCGGCCGGTGCTCTGGCGACGGCTGCTGTGGCCGACCCTGGTCGCCTGCGTGGCCTTCGACACCATGTTCATCGGCACCCTGATGCAGCGGTTCTTCGGACTGGGCGACGGCGAATTCGGTTACTACCTCGCCTACTTGCCCGGCTTCGGCGTCGCGGTCTGCCTGCTGGCCGCGGGCAGCCTCCTCGCCGAGTCGGTCTTCCGGCGGCGGACCCGTACCGCCCGCACATTGGAGCGGACGCGCCGCGGCCCGATCGCGGCCCTGCGCGAGGCGCTCTGGCCCAGGAGCCCGCGTACGGAACGCCGCAGGGCCGGCGAGCTGCCCTGGCCCAACGCGGCCGGGCCGGTGCTCTTCACCCTGGCCATCCTCACCATGGTCGGCATTTGGGCGCGGATGCGTGCGGCCGGCGCGGTGCGCGAGCACGTCGACCTGGCACCGGACCAGAGCGCCGTCGTCATCCTCACCCTGGTGCTCAGCACCGCCGCGATCGTGGTCAAGGTGCTCGCCCACAACCCCTGCGCCGACAGTGACCGGGAGGCCCGGCAGGGGGTCGCCGACGCCGAGCAGCAGGGCGGGAAGCTGCTGCGGGCCGCCCGGCGCAGCCTGGTGGCGCACACCGCGTCCTGGTGGCGACTGCGGTCCACCGTCGAGGCGGCGGTGAGCGAGGCCCACCGTACGCTCGACGAGGCCTGTATCCGGATCGTCGAGGAGCGCGCCCGCACCGGTGTGGCCGGCAGCTACGACCTTCCGCTGACCGCACCCGTCTGGCCCCGCCCCGCCGCCGCACGCAACGGCACCCGGCCGGGCACCGGAGACCGTCCCACCCCGCCCCGGGCCCGCCTCGAACTCCTCGACCACGCCTACACGGTGCTCGAACGCTATGGCCCCGACGCGCTCGAAGAACGCCTCAACGACATCGCCGCCGACCTGAACGCGCAGTTCCATGCCGCGCCGGGGCAGCCCGTCGCGCAGCCCGAGACGACGAGTCCGGGCGGCGACCGGACACCTGAGGGGGCCCCGGCACCGGAGGACGTCCCGGCCTCCGAGACGGACCACGCGCCGGAAGAGGACCAGGCGGCTGAGGAGCACCAGGCACCTGAGGAGGACCGGCCGGGGCCCGCGGAACCACCCGCGGGGGAGTCCCACGACGCCGGGACGGACCGCCGGCCGCCCGAGGCAGGAGGCCCGGCCTCATGACCGCGCCCGCCCACCTCGGCCCGGACGAGGTGAAACACCTGGAGTTCCTGCAGGCCGTGATCGCCCGCCATGCCAACACCTCGTTCCTGGTCAAGAGCTGGGCCATGACCGTCAGCGGCGCCTTCATCGCGGTCGCCACCCGCGGGCCGAGCTGGAAGACGGCCACGGTCGCCCTGGGCCTGGCGGCCGGGTTCTGGCTGCTCGACAGCTACTACCTCCGCCAGGAACGGAGGTTCCGCGGCCTGTACGAGAAGGTCGCCGAGCGCGGGAGCCCGGGGGTGCCGCCGTTCAGCATGGACGCCGAGCGGCACGGCGGCCCCGTGCCCTGGCGGGCGGTGGCACTGTCCCGGACGATGCTGCTCTCCTACGGCGTCCTGGTCGCCATCGACACCATCACGGTCCTCTTCCTCGCCTGACCGCCGGGGACGGTCCCCGCACCCGCACGGCCCGCGCTGCGGTTCAGCTCCCCGCGGGCCGAACGGCGGTCCACGGCAGCAGCAGGCCGTCGCCCTCGGCGCGCGGGACGAGGTGGAGATGAAGATGGCGGACGGTCTGGGTGGCCGAGGCGCCGCGCGAGGTGATCACGTTGCAGTCCCCGGCCTCCGCGGCGAGTTCGGCGGCCCGGAGCATGGTGGCCGCCGACACCACCGGGTCCTCGGCGACATCGGCGACATGCACCCGGGGGATGACCAGCACATGCCCGTCGGTGACACCACCGTGACGGGGCCGGATGGCGATGGTCTCCGGCCATTCGCGCAGCACCGTGGCCGGCGCCCGCCCGCAGACGATCAGACAGAAGGGACAGCCCGGCAGCCGGGGGCTCAGCGGACGCCGCGGGCGGACCTCCGGCGGTGTCTCGTCGGCCAGTTCGCGGAACTCCCCATCACTGACCATCGTTCCTCCGCAGGGCTGGCCGGGCGGGTCGGACTGGTGTCACCGGCCCGGGCCGACGGGCACATCCTCTGCCTCAATAATCGACCATGGGCCCCGCGCATGCGGCGCTTGACCCGCTTCCGGCCATGTGTACGCCGCCGTCCGCCGTCCCGGGCGAGCCGTCCTCACCAGAGCCTGTCGACCTCGCCCGGATACACCTCGATACGGGAGTGCGGAAACGCGGAACGGTGACTCCGCGCCAGAGGCGAGAAGAAGCCGCCCAGGGTGACCTTGTCGAAGCCGGGCCGGTCACTGGGGAACGGGTTCACAGGCGTGCCGCCGATGAGCACGGCACCGGGCAGCCACTGCCAGCCCGCGCCTTCGTAGAACGTCCGCAGCGGCCGGTCGCAGGTGAACAGGCCGACGTCCAGGTCCATGCCGGCCATCGCCGCACGGGCGGCCGTCACCAGGCGGTGGCCGTGGCCCATTCCACGGGCGGTGCCGCGGGTCACGACCGTGCTCAGGCCCGCGGCCCGGTAGCGCTGTCCGGCGTGCACGATCTCCTTGGTGAGGATGTCCAGCGCGGCGAGCACCGTGGCACCCTCGACCAGCAGCATCGACACCGGCCGCAACGCCGGGTCGTGGGCGAACGTGCCGGGCGCCGACGCGGAGTCCGGTGGCCATGCCTCGTCCTGGAGCTCGCACACCTGCGTCCGCAGCGCGGGTGGGGTGGCGGCTTCCGGGAACGTCATGATCGGCACGCGCTCATTGTGACGGCCCGCACGGCGGAGGCCAAGGGAGTTCCGGCGCCGGACCCCGCCCCCGCATGGTGCCGGCATGTGGCGTTCCCCCTGGGGCAGGCGACAAGCATGGGAATACTGAGGCGTTGGGAGCGCGTGGTGGAGGACTGCGAGAGCGCACTGTTGGCCAAGATCTTCCACACCGAACCGGTCGAGTTGCTCCACGCGCTACGGCAGGAATGCGACAACCACGCGGTCGTGTGCAGCCCGAGCCGGGTCCTCGTCCCCAACGACTACACCGTCGAACTCGCGCAGCGGGTGCACGACGAACTGGCCGCCCGTGGCGGGGAGGTGGGCCGGCAACTGACCGATGTGCTGGCCCGGCACGCCGCCGACCGCGGCTACGAATGGGCGGGCCCGCTCACCGTCCATGTCACCGCGGCCGAGGTACCGAACGGCCGCTACCGCATCTCCAGCGCGGCCCTCGCCCATATTCCCGCCGTCGCCGCCGGTCCCCGAGGGGCGTGACCCGCCGGGGCCCGACCCCGAACCCCGGCCGGCGCCGGGCGCTCACTCCGCCGCGTCGGCCAGCTCGGCGAGCACCTGGGCATGGCGGGGCTCCGGAACACACCAGCAGCCGAGCCGGCGGCCCCGCAACCGGCCGGACGGCCGTCCCCGCGTGACCGCGGATGTGCGCGGGAACGGGCCGCCCTGCTCGGGTCACTGTCAGCGGCTACCGGTCAACTGCCGCTTCCGTGGCGGGTTTACAGCGGCCGGGCCCACAGGTCGTACTGGAGGCCCGAGCCGTCGCAGAAGGGGTCGGCCCACTTGCCGCTGCTGACCAGGTCGGTGCCGGCCGCCTGGCAGCCACTGAGGGTCCAGAACTTCTTGCCGGTCCACACCGTTCCGGGAGGGCCGTCCATCGGCTTGACCTGCTGCTGCGCGGAGGAGACGGTCGGCGCCGCGCCCTCGGCCCCGGTGGCGGCGTGCGCCTGGGAGGCCCCGGTCAGGCCGATGACGGTGAGCGCGGCCGCGGCGACCGCGGTGCTGAGAATTCGCCTGTTACGCATGGGTTGTCCTTTCCCCGTGATCAGGGCCCCGTGCGGGCCCGTCACCCTGCACACGGATGACACCCCCGCGACGTATGACACCTCTTCATGTGACCTGGGTCACATCACTGTTGGGGGTGAGCGGGGTCCCGTGCTCATGGCGGCGACCGGCGAAGTTCCTTGACCGAAAAGGGATTTGACGGGTGGGCGGCCCCCTGGGAGTGGCTCCGCGTGTCTGGTAGGGAAGTGTGCCGTGGCGCCCGATTTCGTCTGGGGGTGCGAGGTCGGCGCCGAATCGGCCGTGATGGCGGGTGTACGGCGTGATGTGCCCGTGTCGGGAGGTGTGGGATTGCTTGTGCAGGATGTCCCGACCTGCGGATTTACCTGTTCTTTTCAGGGTGTTGGCCGGAGACGCTTGCCTTGGATGTGCGGGCATGGATAGCGTAACCAGCGCCTAAAGCTTTCTGGACAGCTTTAGTGAAAGCTAAAACCATCGTTTCGTTCCCGGGTGGGGGAGAAGTATGCAGATCAAGGTTGCGGTGGCGTATCACAGTGGATACGGCCACACCGCAAAGCAGGCCGCGGCCGTCGCGGCCGGCGCGGAGAAGGTCCCCGACACCCAGGTGCGACTGGTCTCCCTCGCCGAGCTGAACGACGAACTGTGGGAGGTGCTGCAGGAGTCCGACGCCCTGATCTTCGGCACGCCGACCTACATGGGCGGCAGCAGCGCCGTCTTCCGCGCGTTCGTCGAGGCCACCAGCCAGGTCTGGGGCGACAACATGCGCTGGAAGAACAAGATCGCGGGCGGCTTCACCAACAGCGGCAACATGGCGGGGGACAAGCTCAACGCCCTCATCGACATCGCGCTGTTCGCCGCCCAGCACGGCATGGTCTGGGTCGGCCTCGCCGAGTACGGCGGCTGGAACACCTCCTCCGGCAGCCCCGAGGACCTCAACCGGCTCGGCAGCTGGCTGGGCGCCATGTCCCAGTCGAACAACGACGAGGGCGCCGACGTCACCCCCTGTGCCAGCGACCTGCGCACCGCCGAGGCACTCGGCCGCCGGATCGCCGAGACCGCCCACGTCCACGTGGCGGGACGCGCGGCCGTCGGATTCGACGAGGTGTCCGCCTGATCATCGGTGACCCGCACTGAGGCAGCTGCGACGGGGGGACCCGATGAACAGCCGTCAGGAGCCGGCGGCGTCCCCTGCGGACTCACGGTCCGGGGTGGTGCACCGCGGCGTGATCAGCCGTCACCCACTCATCGGGACGGCGGTGGCCGGGGCAATGGCGGCCCGCGTCGTGGGGGCGCGGGCACCATGGCCACGCTCGCTCCAGGTGCCCCTCCGGGCGCCACGGCCCGCCCCCGGGGCCGCCCGCCGTGCGGCGCCCCTGGCCCCGGCACATCGGCCGTCAGCCGTGCGCCGCGGGCCGGAGCGGAGGGCCCGGCTGTCCTCCCGGCCCCGTGTGGCCGCCGCCCGGCGCCACCCGTGGCCGGCATGTCCCGGGAGGCGGTGACGTCGTCGCCGCACGGGCTCCGCGAGGCCTGCCTCATCCGGCCCCGACCCTCCGATGTCCGCTCCTCCACCCACCGGCCCAGGCCGCCTTTTCCCGGCTCCTTGCCGGCCCCGTCACGGGACCGGAGAGGAAGCGACGGGGCCGCGCAAGCTCCGCGGCCCCGCGAGGCCCGGCCGGTCGCTCCGGTGCCGTCCCGGCGCCGGACGGCGTCAACAGGCAGCCGATCGCGGCCCGACGCCACACCGCCCCGGGGACCTTTCCCCGGAGTGAGGTACCACGGCCGGCACGGCGTGGCACACCTCCTGCGCGCCCTCGCGGCGCCGCCGGAGCCGGTACGCCCCCAGGCGTACCGGTTCCCACCGGTCCCGGCCGGCTGAAGCTCGTCCCCGTTCGGCAGTCCCCGTACCTTTCCCGTGCCCGCGCCCGCCGCGCGCACGGGATGTCCTGGCCGCGCATCCGCTGTGCGGCCGTTCCCTGCCATCCCGAGGAGATCAGCCATGTTCAAGACCACCACCGACGCCGAACTGGCGGGCAACCCGATCGATGAGGTGATCGGCTCCACCATCCGCTACGCGGCGCTCACCTCCGCCGCCAAGCTCGGCATCTTCCGCACCCTGGAGGAGGGCGGCCCCAAGACCCTCGACGAGCTGGCCACCGCGATCGGCGCGAGCACGGACGGCACCCGCGCGGTGGCCGACGTCGCCGCCGTCCTCGGCTGGCTGACCCTGGAGGACGGGCGCTACCGCAACGGCCCCCTCGCCGAGCGCTGGCTGGGCAAGAACGCCGAGTACGACTTCACCCCGGCGCTGCTGTGGGCGTACGAACTCACCAACGTGATGTGGGAGCTGCCGCAGGCCGTACGGGACGGCAAGCCCGCCCAGTCCCTGTGGGAGCGCTGGGCCGACAACCCGGAGGCCGGGCGGGACTTCTCCGCGTACATGCGGGTCAAGTCGCGTCTGACCGTGCTGCCCATCGTCGACGCCGTCCCGCTGCCCGAAGGGGCGCGGCGCCTCCTCGACCTGGGCGGCTCGCACGGACTGCACTCCATGGCGATGTGCCAGCGGCACCCGGAACTCTCCGCCACCATCCTCGACCTGCCCGAGGCGCTCGCCGACACCGGCACCGCGATCGAGAAGGCGGGCCTGGCCGACCGGATCACGCTCCAGCGCGGCAGCTTCCTCAGCGGCGACCTCGGCACCGGGTACGACGTCGTCTTCCTCTTCGAGATCGTGCACAACCACACCGACGAGGAGAACCGGGACCTGGTCGCCCGGGCCGCCAAGGCGCTGCGTCCCGGCGGCCGGATCGTGGTGCTCGAAGACGTCCGCGGTGAGCAGCTCGAGGAGCACAACGCGGCGTTCTCGCTGGCCATGTACGCCTGCTCCGGCGACCGCACCTACAGCGAGCCGGAGATCTCCGGATGGCTCAGCGACGCGGGGATGAAGTCCGTCGAGCGCATCGCGCTGCCCTCATCCGTGTCTCTGGTCGTCGGCACCAAGTAAAGCCGGCAGCCGGGGAAGGGGGGAGCACCGTGCAGATCGATCTGGCACACCGGTCGACCAGCTCATGGCTGGACGCCGCGGACCTCGCTCGTGAGGTGTACGCCCAGGCATACGGCGCCGATGTGGCGCCCCGGCCCGACTCGTTCATCGTCGCCCGGCCGGCCTGCGGCGCGGCGGAGAAGCCCTGCGCGCCACTGGCCTGCGCGGGGCTCACCTTCGGCAGAGACCAGGAGCTGTTCTCCGAGCGGTACCTCGATACCGGTGTCGAGGACGCCGCGCTGTCCCGACTCGGGACCCCGGTCGACCGCAGGCGGGTGGTGGAAGTGGGGGCACTGGCCACCCGCCGCGCCTCGGTCGGCCGCGAACTGATCAGAGCCACCCCGATCATCGCCTGGTGCCTGGGCATGGAGTACATCCTGTGCACCGTCACCCGGAGCCTGATCACCACGCTGGACCGCACCGGCATCTCCTTCGTGCCGTTCGCCCCGGCCGACCCGCTCCGGCTGACTCCCGACGAGGCGGCCCGCTGGGGCACGTACTACGAGCACGAGCCGCAGGTCGGCGTCATCCCGCTGAACGCCCTGGACCGGCTCTTCTCCGACGCCACCGGACGCTACTCCGTCACCGATCTCCAACTGAGCATCAGCGCCATGGAGGTGGCCGGTCATGCTGGGCATTGAGCAGAGCCTGGTCAGGTTCGGCGAGTCGGCGCGTCCGCTGATCGAGGTGCTGGGCGAGGACGGCACCCTGGCAAGGACCCTCAGCTACCAGGAAGTGACGCGCCGGGCCGCGGAGCTCGCCGAGCGGATCGGCGCCCGAGCGGGGCGGCCGCCGCGCATCGGTGTGGTCTGCGGCAACACCCCCGAATTCGTGGTCGCCGACCTCGCGCTCATCGCCGCGCGCGCCACCGAGGTGCCCGTCCCGCTGGCGTTCTCCGCCGAGCAGGCCGCCGGTCTGCTGGAGGAGACCGATCTGTGCGTGGTGGACGCCGCCGGGCAGGCGCAGCTGAACCAGTGGGGCAGGGAACGCGTCCTGCCCCCGCACTGCACGGTGCTGCCGCTGTCCACGGACGGGCCGGTGCCGTCCGCGCCCTTGGTGCTGCCGCCGGCCGGCGCCGGGGCGGCGGACTGGGAATGCAAGATCATCCACACCTCCGGGACGACCTCACGCCCCAAGGGGGTACGGATTCGGGCGGCGGCCCTGAACGAACTGCTGGGCTCACTGGGGTCGGTGATGCCCGACGGGGCGTTCTCCCGCTATCTCTCCGTCGTCCCGTTCAGCCTGCTCATCGAGCAGGTCACCGGCCTCTACATGGTCCTGCTCGACGGAGGGACCGTGGTCCTGATGCCGCCCGGCAAGGCCCTGGTCGGCACCGCGGCGGCGGCCCCCGCCGATGTCCTGCCGTATGTGACGGCCGCCCGGCCGACCGCGATGGTCGCCACGCCCGCGCTGGCCGACGCCTTCGCCGCCGCCGCGGACGACGCCGTGGCGAGCGGACGACCGGTCGCGCCGGCCCTGTTCGGCACGCCCGGAGCGCCGCTGATCTGCTGCGGCGGGGCGCCCGTCCACCCCGATCTGCTGCGGCGGCTGGAGGACCACGGGCTCCCCGTGCACGAGGGGTACGGACTGTCCGAGAACAGCTCCGTGGTCAGCTGGAACACCCCGGACGCGCGCCGCCCGGGCACCGTGGGCCGGCCGCTGCCACATGTCCGCGTCCGGACCGCGGACGACGGTGAACTCCTCGTCAGCAGCACCTCGCTGTTCGCCGGGTACACCCGCGACGACCCCTCCAGCCTGGTCCTGGACGCCGACGGCTGGCTCCGGACCGGCGATCTGGCGCGGATCGACGAGGACGGGTTCATCAGCATCACCGGACGCAAGAAGAACGTCATCATCACCGCGGCCGGCCGCAACGTGGCGCCCGAATGGGTCGAGGCGCAGTACGCCCAACTCCCGTTCGTCCGCGCGGTCGCCGTGATCGGTGACGGGATGACCGCCCTCCACGGGCTCTTCCTCGTCAAGGAGTCCACCGACCTGGCGGCGGCCGAGGCCGCGGTCAGGGAGTTCGGCGAAGCGCACCTCTCCGAGGTGGAGCGGATCGCCGTACCGCACCTCACCGTCGCCGACGAGCGCCTCTACCGCCGGTTCTTCACCGTCACCGGAAGACCCATGCGGACAGCCATCCGCACCGCCCTGTCCAACGGAACGCTGTACGACCACCAAGGAGCAGACGCATGACCACCATCGCTGACGTCGAGCCCTACGGGGCCGCCACCGGTCGGCTCGTCCTGCCCACCGGGGACAGGTCGCTCGGCGCGCTGGACCCCGCATGGGTCACCGGGCTGCTCGCCGACGCCGGCTTTCTGCTGTTCCGGGGCTTCCGCACCGACCTGGAGGAGTTCACCTCCTTCGTGAAGGCGCACTCCAGCCGGATCACCCTCGACCCGGCACGCTCCTTCCACGGCGGCGAGGTCGCCCAGAAGGTGGACGCGGGCACCGCGGCCGTCGGCCTCCACCTGGAGAACGGCAACAGCCCCTTCGGCCCCGACCTGACCTGGTTCCTGTGCGAGAAGGCCGCCGCCAGCGGTTCCCAGACCACCGTCTGCGACGGCTACCGCGTCTGGGACGCGGCGAGCGACACCGCCCGCGAGGTCTTCGGCGTCAAGGACATCATGTACACCCGCCGGGTGGAGGAGGCCAAGTGGAAGGCCTTCGTCTGCCACCAGACGGAGGGCCGCAAGAAGCTCGACGACATCACCTTCGCCGATATGAAGGACCTGGTGGGCGGCAATGTGTCCACCACCCTCCAGCTCGACGACGACGGCTCCCTCCACTACGCGTACCGCACCGGCGCCGTCCACCGCACGCTCTTCGGCAGCCGGCTCTCCTGGGCGAACAGCGTCTTCGGCCCCTCGTACAACTACGAGGCGCCGCACATCACCTTCGCCGACGGCACGGAGATCCCCGAGCAGCTCCTCGCCGAGTTCCGCCGCCTCACTGAGGAGCTGACCGAGGAGCTGGACTGGCAGGACGGCGACGTGGCCCTGATCGACAACACCCGGGTGATGCACGGCCGGCGCGAGATACTCGACACCGACCGCACCATCTACAACGCGCAGAGCTACCTCGACCCCGCGCTGCTGGCCGCCGTGCGGGACGGGAGGGCACAGGCATGACCACCGCCGCCACCGGCCTCGACGACGAGCGGGTCGGCGCCGTCCTGGGCGAGATCGCCCGGAGCGCCGAGCGCAACGACCCGGACGTCATGAAGCGCGCCTACGCCACCGCGGCCGACTGGCCGCAGCCGCCCACCGCCCAGGAGGCGGCCGAGCTGTGCGCCCAGGCCGCGCTGCCCGTGCACCCGCAGGTCGGCACCTTCCTGTACCAGCTCATACGGAGCCTGCGCCCGGCCCTCGTCGTGGAGTTCGGCACCTCCTTCGGCGCTTCGACGATCTATGCGGCGGCCGCCCTGCGCGACAACGGCAGCGGCCGCATCATCGGCTCCGAGCTGCACCCCGGAAAGGCCGACCGGGCCCGCAGCCACCTGGAGCGCGCCGGGCTCGCCGACTACGCCGAGATCAGGACCGGCGACGCCCGCGACCAGCTCGTCGCGCTGCCCGGCCCGGTGGATCTCCTGCTGCTGGACGGCTGGAAGGAGCTCTACCTCCCGGTCCTCAAGCTGCTCGAACCCGCACTGCGCACCGGCGGCCTGGTCGTCTCCGACAACCTGCCGATGCTGCCACCCGAGTTCACCGACCACGTCCGCACCGCCGGCAACGGCTATCTCTCCCAGCAGCTTCCGCTGGGCGACGGCATCGAATTCTCCGTCCGCCTCCAGGAAGGGCCGTGACACCGGTTCCGCCCGGCTTCCCGAAGCCGTCGCCGACCGCGTCACCCCGTATGCACGGAAAGGGCACCGAACACCTGTGAATCCCCGTACCCACCGCCGTACCCTGCTCCGCGCCGGTGTCGCCGCGCTGCCCCTGGCGGCAGTGACATCGGCCGCACAGGCCGCCGAACGACCCGCCAAACTCAGCGTCGGCCAGGTGTCGAGCTGGACCGACGCCTATCTTGAGGCCTGGCGGACCAGGAACGACGCCGCCGCGGTCAGGCTCTTCACCCCCGACGCCCTCTACGAGGCGGTCCCCGGCGTGGCCGCGCAGACCTTTCGCGGCCGCGAGGCCATCGGCCGCTACTGGCGCGACATCACCGCCGGCCAGAGCGAGATGACCGGCCGGCACGGCACCCCCGTCATCACCGGCAACCGGGCGGCCGTCGAACTCTGGGTCACGATGCGGGCCCCCGCCCTCAACCCCGACGGCGAGCACTGGGTCACCCTGCTGGAGAGCAACATCCTGACCTTCGCGCCCGACGGCCGCTGCCGGCGCAACACCGAGTACTGGAACCTGCAGATGGGCCGCCTGACACCGCCGCAGGGGTGGGGCACTGCATGACCTCCGCACGTCTGCTCGTCACCGGTGGCCGGGTCCTCAGCATGGACCCGGCCACCGGTGAACTGCCGTCCGCCGACATCCTGGTGGCGGACGGCCGGATCACCGAGGTACGCCCGGACATCGACCCCACGGAGGCCGACGAGCGGATCGACGCCCGGGGGTGCCTGGTGCTCCCCGGCTTCGTCGACACCCACCGGCACATGTGGCAGGCGGCGCTCCGCGGCAGCGGCGCCGACCAGACCCTCGACCAGTACTTCACGACCGTCCTGCACACCCAGGCGCCCCGGCTCACAGCCGAGGACCTCCACCTGGGCAATCTGCTGAGCGCACTGGGCGCCCTGGACGCGGGGGTGACCACCGTCCAGGACATCTCCAACGTCGACAAGACGACCGAGGGGCACACCGACGCGCTGCTCGACGCGCTCATCGAGTCCGGGCTGCGCAGCGTCTTCGCCTACGGGCAGGGCACGGCACAGGACGCCCGCCGTATCCGCGGCGGCCGGCTGCACTCCGCGGACGGCCTGGTGACCATGGCGCTGAACGCCGAGGCGGGCAGCGACGCGACCATCCGGCGCGGCTGGGCCCTGGCCGACGAACTCGGTGTGCCGACCGCGCTGCACGTCCGGGGCGGCCGCCCGGTCTCCCGGCTGCGCCGCCTCGGCGTCCTGCGCCCCGGCACGGTCTTCATCCACGGCACCGGGATGGAGGCCGGCGAGCTGGAGCTGATCCGCGACAGCGGTGGGGCGCTGTCGGTCGCGCCCGCCATCGAGATGACCATGGGACACGGACTGCCGCCGTTCGCCGCGGCGGCGGCCGCCGGTCTGCGTCCCAGCCTCAGCGTCGATGTCGAAGTCGCCGCGCCGAGCGACATGTTCACCCAGATGCGGGCCGCCTTCCAGATCGGACGCTTCGCCGCGCTGCAGGGCCACGCGGGTCCGGACGCGCCGCTGCTCACGGCCCGCGAGGTGCTGGAGTTCGCGACGCTCGGCGGCGCCGAGGCACTCGGGATGGCGGACCGGATCGGCTCTCTCACCCCGGGCAAGCAGGCCGATCTGCTGGTACTGCGGACCGACCGCCCCGGTGTGGCGCCGGTGCACGACGCCACCGCGGCTGTCGTGTCGTCGATGGACCGGGCCGATGTCGACACCGTGCTGGTCGCCGGGCGGATCGTGAAGCGCGCGGGGCGGCTCCGGTACGCCGGACTGCCGGGGCTGCTGGCACGGGCGGAGGAGGTGTGCGACCGGCTGTCCCGCCCCTGACCTCTCGCCTCAGCGGCGGATCAGCACGCCCTCCTCGATGGCGGCCAGCGCGATGCGCAGCTGTTCGCTGAGGGCCTTCGCGGTGCGTTCCGGAATGCGGTCGACGAGCCGGGCGTGCACGGCGGTGGTGGCGCGCACCGCCGCCTCGGCGGTCTCCACCCCGCTCGGCGTGAGCTGCACCCAGCTGCTGCGCGCATCGTCCTCGGCCGCCGCGCGGGTGACATAGCCGGCGGCCACCAGGCGCTTGATGACGTTGCTGGTCCCGCCGGAGGACAGCAGCAGCGCATGGGTGAGGTCGGTCGGCTTGAGGCGGTAGGGGGCGCCGATCCGCCGGAGGGTGGCGAGCACTCCGTACTCGGCCTGGGTGAGCCCCAGCTTCTCCAGCTCGGCGCCGGCCGCGATGTCGAAGGCCGAAACCAACAGGGCGGTCCTTTTGGCCAGTTCCAGTGGGAGACCGGCGATTTCGGGCAGTTCGTGGCCCCATGCCGAGATGATCTCGTCTACGTGGTCAGGCTCCACTGTGAACCGCCTTCCCTCTACCCGATGCTCAGTACAAAGATATCTCACCCTCCACGCGGGCACGTTCTGACCTGGGGAGACTGTGTGCCTGCCAGATGTGGACGCGGTGAAAGCTTTCCATCTACCTTTCAATATAGCTTTTTCCAATGCTTTCTCTCTATGCTTCTGTCATGTTCAAGCGTGAGCCGAGACGTGCCCTGGCCATGACGGCGGTCTTGATTCTGGCCCTGACCAGCGCCACCGCCTGCGCCGGAGGTGACGCGAAGACGCCCCCGCAGAGGAGCGCGATGGCGGAAAACCGCCGCTCCACGGAGGAAGGAACCATCGCAGTGCGAGAGTTCAGCGCCACACCCGACCGGCTGCCGTCGTGCTTCCACGGCGTCTCCGGGGCCACCGCGTACCGCCCGCCCGGTTCCTCGGGGGACGGCCGTATGGTCACCCTGGGCACCGGCCCCCGCGGGGTGGTCTTCGCCCCCATCTCCTGGGGCGACGCCTGTGAGTGGGCGGCCGAGGCCAAGCGGCTCGCCGCCGATGGCTATCACGTGGTCACCTTCGACTGGGGAGGGGGCCGCCGCCGCACCGTGTCCGAAGCGACCCGGCTGCTGCGCTCACGCGGCGCCAAGGACGTGGCATGGGTGGGCGGTTGCATGGGGGGCACGCTGATGCTCGGCATGCTGACGGACCGCACCGCCCGCCCGGCCGGTGTCGCCGGCATCAGCCCGCTCGCCTCACTGGGCGGCTACTCCGCCGGGAACGGCAGGTCCTACGAGGGCGAACTGCTGCTCCTGGGCACCGCCGACGACCCGCTCTCCGACGAAGGCCGGCTGCGCGAGGTCGCCCACGGCTTCCCCGAGGCGGAGGTCACGGTCCTGCCGGGCAAGCTCCACGCCGCCGAGATCTTCGCCGGCCCGGACGCCGCGAAGGCCCGGCGCAGCCTCGACGGCTTCCTCGACCGGACCTTCGCCCCGGCACGCGGCTGAGCGGTCGTCCCCGCGGGCCCCAGCGGTGCGGCCGGAACCGGCGCGCACCGCTGGGAACCCCGTCCCGTCACACCGGGAAGCGGCGGCCCGCCCGCCTGTGCCATGAGGCATCCGAACAGGCCACCGTCCGAAGGGGGTTGGTGCCCTACGAGCGGGTGCCGAAGTCCTGCGTCCACCACGGGCCGTTGCCGCTGAGATTGACGCCCACGCCGGTCGACTTGTACGAGCAGTTGAGGATGTTGTCGCGGTGGCCCGGGCTCTTCATCCAGCCGTCCACCGCCGTGGCCGGGTCCTTGGGGCTCTTGAAGATGTTCTCGGCCCAGCTGGCCCACGGGAAACCGGCCTTGGTCATCCGGGTGCCGGGGTCGACGCCCTCCGGGGTGTTGTGCTCGTAGTAGTTGCGGGCCGCCATGTCGTCCGAGTGGGCCTGCGCCGCGCGCTGAATCCGGGCGTCGACGGTGAGCGGGCCACAACCGTGCTGCGCCCGCTGGGCGTTGACCAGCTCGACGACCTTCTGCGCGAACTGCGCGGCGGTGCCCGAAGCGGCCCGCGCCCCGTTCGGCGTGGTGGCACCTGCCCCGGAATCGAGGTGCGGCTCACGGGGCGTCGTCTGCCGGGCGCTGCGGGTGTCGCTGCCCGGACGGCTGGCCTGCGACCGCGGCGAAGCGTGCTGCTTGGGGTGCTTCTTGGCCTTCGACGGGGAGGCCGAGGGCTTGCGGGGCTTCTTGGGCGAGGGCGAGGAGTCCGGCGTGGCGGAAGCGGAGAGCTTCGCCGCGGGCGCCGACGGCACGGCCGGGTCCGCCGCGAGCGCCCGGTCGGTTCCCGAGTCGGGGCGTATCAGCACCGCGGACGCGCCGCCCACGGTGACCACGGCCGCCACCGCCAGCAGGGTGGCCTTGCGTCGCGGAGTGCCCGCGGCGCGGTGCAGGCCGCTGGTCCGCCCGTGCCGGCCTCCCGTACGGCCGTCCGCCCCGCCGGAACGCCGGTGCGCCCCGGCCCCGTCCGCCCCGCGGCTGCTCCCGGCCGGAGTCTCGTCGTGGCGGCCGTTCTGAAGGTGGTCGTTGTTCATGGTTCCGTTTCCTGTGGGGGACAGCGATCCGCCGGCCACGGAGCCCGGGGAGACCCGGTGCCTTTGCGGCCGGCACATGGGAGAGCGCGGGACCTGGGCCGGATAACGGAAAGTGCGAAAACTTTTTTCGTGCGCCCCCGACGGCCGGATGTCGCGCGGTGCCCGCGGGCCCGGGAGACCGGAGCGCACCCCGCGCGCGGGCCCGGGAACAGGGCTCATCCGCATACACGTAGGTTTTCCGTTATCGCGGCGAGCGCGCGGGATCTCCGGAGTGCGGGGGCTTCGGGTACGCACGAACGAACAGGAACGAATGGGCGTGAAGCAGGAAAACGCGACGGAGGCCGTCGCGGCAGCCAAGGCCGGGGACGAAGAGGCCCGGGAACAGCTGGTCGCCGCATACCTGCCGCTGATCTACAACGTCGTGGGGCGGGCCCTGGACGGCCATGCGGACGTCGACGACGTGGTGCAGGAGACCATGCTGCGGGTCCTGGAGTCGCTGGCCGACCTGCGGGAACCGGCGTCCTTCCGCTCCTGGCTGGTGGCCATCGCCATGAACCAGGTACGCCGCCGGTGGACCACCGCCCGCAAGACCCCCGTCGTCGGCCTGGACCAGGCGCCGGAACGGGCCGACCGCGCGGCCGATTTCACGGACCTGACCATCCTGAAACTGGGTCTGTCCGGCCAGCGCCGTGAAGTGGCCGCGGCCACCCGCTGGCTGGACGAGGGCGACCGGGCGCTGCTGTCCCTGTGGTGGCTGGAGGCGGCCGGCGAGATCACCCGGCCGGAGCTGGTCGCCGCGGTCGGGATCGACTCCCGTCACACTGCGGTCCGGGTACAGCGCATGAAGGAACAGCTGGAGGCCGGCCGGGTCGTGGTCCGCGCGCTCGCGGCCACGCCCCGCTGCCCCGAGCTGTCCCGGCTGACGGCCGGCTGGGACCAGGAGCCCTGCGCCCTCTGGCGCAAGCGAATAGCCCGCCACGCACGGAAGTGCACGGACTGCTCCGGGCACTGGGACGGCCTGGTGCCCGCCGAGGGGTTGCTGGCCGGTCTCGCCCTGCTGCCGCTGCCCTCGCACCTCACCCCGGACACCGTCCTCCCCGCCCCCGCCGCGGCGACCGCGCAGGCGGCCGCGGCAGCCCCGCACCACCCGTCCGACACCTCCGCCGCACACCACCTCGCGAAGCGGCCGCCCCGGGGGAAGACCGGCCCGGTCGTCGCGGGGGCCGCCACCCTCGTGGTGGCCGTCGGCGCCACCGTGTGGTGGTCGTCCAGTACGCCCCCCGACAAGCGGAAGGACGAGCCGCGGACGACCCGTACGGTGGCCGCGCGCACTCCCTCGCCACGCCCCACTCCCACGCCCACCCCGACCCCGTCGCGCTCCACGCCCAAGCCCCCCACCCGGTCCGCCTCGCCGACCCCCACCCCGTCGGCCACCCCACCCGACCTCGAAGAGCAGGCCACCGCACTCATCAACCAGCGGCGGGCGCGGGCCGGCTGTGGCCCGCTGCGCATCGACCGGCGCCTGCACACCGCGGCGCAGGGCCACTCCGCCGATATGGCGGCACGCCAGTACTACGAGCACCAGGCCCCGGACGGCACCGGCCCCGACGAGCGGATCACCGCCACCGGCTACCGGTGGAGCAGCTGGGGCGAGAACCTCGACCGCGGCCCGCGCACCGCCGCCGGGGCGGTGAACGACTGGATGGGCGACTCCATGCACCGCGACAACCTGCTCAACTGCTCCTTCACGGACGTCGGAATCGGCGTCGTCGAGGGGCCGGGCGGGCCCTGGTGGACCCAGGACCTCGCGGCACCCCGCTGACCGTGACGGGGCGTCAGAAGTCATGGGACCGACGTACGGCGCTCCGGGAATGCCCCGCCGGCCGGCAGCGCTGCACCTGACGGAGCACCAGTCCGTCGCACACGAGGAGCACCGCGCATGCCCGACACCGCGCAGGAGTGGCAGCTGACCGCACGTCCCGTGGGGCGCCCGGTGCCGGAGGACTTCCGGCTCGTGGAGCGGGAGTTGCCGGCGCCGGCCGAAGGTGAGGTGTCGGTCCGCAACACCTTCCTCTCGGTGGACCCGTACATGCGGGCCCTGATGAGCACCGAGGAGACCGGAACCCAGGCCTACGCGTTGGACCGGCCGATGACGGGTGGCGCGGTCGGTGAGGTGGTGGTGTCGCGGGCGGCCGGTCTGGCGCCGGGGGACCTGGTGCTCAGCGATCTGGGGTGGCGTACCGCCGCGGTCGCCCCGGCCGGACGCTTCACCAGGCTGCGGCGCGTCGAGGGGATACCGGACTCCGCGTTCCTCGGCGTGCTGGGGATGCCCGGACTGAGTGCGTACGTCGGGCTGACCGAGATCGCGGGCCTGCGCGCGGGCGAGACGGTCTTCGTCTCCGGCGCGGCCGGAGCGGTGGGGAGTCTGGCCGGGCAGATCGCGCGGCTGCGCGGGGCGAGGGCGGTGATCGGCAGCGCCGGGTCCGCGGCGAAGGTGGCGTACCTGACCGGCGAACTCGGCTTCACCACGGCCTTCGACTACAAGTCCGGCGCGGTACGCGAACTGCTCGCCGAGGCCGCCCCGGACGGTATCGACGTGTACTTCGACAATGTCGGCGGTGACCACCTGGAGGCCGCCATCGACGCGCTGAACCTCAACGGGCGGGCCGCGCTGTGCGGGGCGATCTCCGGCTACCACGACACCGAGCCCGCGGCGGGCCCGCGCAACATGGTCGAGCTGGTGAAGAAGCGGATCACCCTGCGCGGCTTCGAGGTCGGGGACCATGCCCGTCTCCAGCCGCGCTTCGCCGAGGAGATGGGCGGCTGGCTGGCCGACGGGGAGATCACCTTCCGCGAGACGGTCGAGGACGGCATCACTCACGCGGTGGCGGCGTTCCTCGGGCTGATGGACGGCCGGAACACCGGAAAGATGGTGGTGCGCCTCTGACCGCGGCGGATACCCGGCACTTCGGGGGCCGCGTCGTCGTACCCCGGGTAGGGCTCGGCCCCGGTCACCGGGCGGGCGGGTGGAACGGCCCGCCCGGTGACCGGGGCGTTGTGCGAGTGGCGGCAGCGGCCTACCGGGGCGCCACGTGCCAGGTCAGCGAGCGGGACAGCAGCTTGCGCAGTGCCGGGTCTCGGACCGCCTTCGTACGGTCGGTGGCGCGGGCCGTGACCGTATGGGTACGGCCGTCGGCCGGGACGCCCAGGGTGCGCGGGACCACCGTGGACCGGCCGCGCGCGGCCTTGTGTTCGCGGCCGTCGACGGACCAGGTCAGCGTCGCGGAGGCGGGTGCGGTGACCCGGATACGGGTCCCGCGAGACACCGCGTGGTGGGTGGAGACCGGGCTGCTCAGCACCTTCGCATAGCGGTAGAAGCCCGCGATCATCCCCTCACGGCCGGGGAGGTTGAACTCCTGGCCCAGGGTCCGCATGATCGAGTTCTCGGTGGGGCGGTTGAGCCCGTACTGGTAGTAGCCGCCGCCCTCGAACGCGCCCACCGCGCCGCCGTCGGGCGACTGCTGGCCGATCCAGCGGTACCACTTCTGCTGCTGGGCGGTCATCTGGTCGGCCGAGAGCTTGCTGAGGTTGGCCTGGGCGGGCTCGGGGCCTGAGTAGGTGCCGGACTGGCCGTAGTCGTACTCGTCGGCGAGCTTGCCCAGCGAATGACCGGTTTCGTGCACCGCGATCTGGTCCGACTGGTCGTTGTCGGAGGAGGCGGTGGCGATGCCGTCGTAACCGACCTGCGAGGAGATGTCGTTGTAGCCCGCACCACCGTATTTGGTGGAGTTGGACAGGACCACGACGAGGTCGGCGGCCGGGGCCTTGGACGCGTAGGACTCGACCTTGTCGGTGTCGACACACAGCAGCCGCTCGGTGTCTTCGCAGAAGAACGCGGAGTCGAGGGCGGTGTCGCGGACCACGTCCTTCGTCGGGTCCCCGGAGACGCCGGACTCGTGGGAGACGGCGTCCACGGCCCAGACGTTGAACAGGCCGCGGTAGGTCGCGTACGGCTCGACGGCGGAGATCTTGGCCCACTTGGCGCGGACGTCGGAGTGGAAGTCCTCCTGCTGGGCGGCGGTGTAGCCGTCGCCGATGAAGACGACATCGAGCGTGGAGTCGACCGGGCCGCTCCGCACGACCGAGGTGACATCGCCGTCGCCGGCGGCGATCGCGGCCTTCTCGGACGGCGCGAGCGGCTTCGGTGCCGGGACGGTGGTCTGCCGTGGGTGACCGTCGGCACCGTTGAAGTACTCGACGTGCTGGGTGCGTTGGGCGGGCGGGGCCGGTGTGGCGCCCTCGGCGGTGGCCGTGGCTGCCGTGGCCACCGCCAGGGCGGCCACGCCGACGGACACCGCGGTGCGTATGGAGGGGCGTCTGCGGCGAGGCCCGGAGGTGTTTCTCTGCATGGGGGGTTCCTCCCGAAGCAAGCCCGCCGCGAGGGCGGCGGGCTGAGCTGAATTCAGGCGCGCTCAACGTAGAGGCTCCGGGGGCTCCAGGCAACGGATGGTGCCTGAGTGGCGCACCGGGCAGCCGGTTTCGGGTCACCCCAGGGCACGTGAAGTCGCCCACGGGAGCAACATCCGTTACTGGCAAGGGACTTGTGTGACCGGCGCAGGGGCTGCCGCTGTCCGGGCGGTCGGCCCGTGCCTGAGCTGCTCGGTCCGTGGATGACCGGCGCGCCATCGGGACGCACCGGGATACGTGTAAGGGGTGTTGCGGGTGGTGGTGCGAGCGCGGGGGCGTACGCGCCTGGCGTGGTGTGGTTGTGTATATGTCCGTGTTTTGTAACACCAACACGGATTTCTTCCGGCAAGGCGTGACCGGCCGTCACTCTGTGGGGGCCCGGTCAAACCGGCCGGGAATCCGGTTTTTGGACGCCCTGAAAGCGACGTCCACCACAGGAGGTTCGATGTTCCGCAACGCTTCGCGTGTCGCCTTGGCTGTTCTGGGCTCCGCCGCCCTGGCAGCCACCGCCGCCCTCCCAGCCAGCGCGGACGGCCACCACCGCCACACCCCGCAGCACTCGCGTTCCGCCGTGGCCCTCGGGCCGGTCCAGTACGACAGCCCGGGACGCGACGACCGCTCGAACCGCAGCCTCAACGCGGAGTGGGTGACGGTGCGGAACAACGGCCGCATGCCCGTCAGCCTCCGGGGCTGGACCCTCTCCGACAGGAGCGGGAACACCTACCGCTTCGGCAACGTGCGACTGGCCGGCCACAGCCAGGTCCGGGTGCACACCGGCCGCGGCCACGACAACCGCTGGGACGTCTACCAGGACCGGCGCGACTACGTCTGGGACAGCCGTGACTCCGCGACCCTGCGCAACGACCACCGCCGGGTCGTCGACCAGGTCCGCTGGGGCCACGGTCACCGTCACTGACCCACCAGGAGGTGACCGGTGAGGGAGACGGCCCATGTCCCCCTCACCGGGCACCCATCCTCTACCCGGTGCGCCCAGGCAGCCAGCCTGTGGCGCACCGCCATTTTCGCCGACCGGCTATCTGCTCCCCGACGGCTCCGGGCTCTCCTCGTCGGGCGGCGGTGTGGCCTGGGGCTCTGCGGCCCGGTGGCGCCGGGCAACGAGGTAGCCGGTCACGAGGATCGCCGCCCAGACCGGGGCCACGTACAGCGCGATTCTGGTCTCGGTGCCGAAGGCGAGCAGGACGAGCACCAGGGCGAGGAAGGCGAAGACGAAGTAGTTCGACACCGGGGCCAGCGGCATACGGAAGGACACCGGCCGGAGGCGGCCGGCGCGGACCGCGGCCCGGTAGCGCAGATGGGACCAGGTGATGATGCCCCAGGTGAAGACCGCGGCGATGGTCGCCACACTGGTGACATACGCGAAGGCCTGCTCCGGAACGAAGTAGTTCGCGGCCACACCCAGCAGCATGACGGCCATGGACGCGAGGATGCCCGCGGCGGGGACGCCCTGGCGGCTGACCCTCCCGAGCGCGGCCGGTGCGTGCCGGTCCCGGGCCAGGGTGTGCAGCATGCGGCCGGTGGAGAACACCCCGCTGTTGCAGGAGGACAGGGCCGCGGTGAGCACGACCAGGTTCACCACACCGGCCGCCGCCGGGATGCCGACCTTGGCGAAGACCAGCACGAACGGGCTGACCTCCGGATCGAGTTGGTTCCACGGCACCAGGGCCATGACCGCGGTGAGGGCACCCAGGTAGAACAGGCCGATCCGCCAGATCACCCGGCGCACGGCGGTGGGCAGGGTCTTCTCGGGGTCCTTGCTCTCGCCGGCGGTCACCCCGAGCAGTTCGACCCCGACGAAGGCGAACACCACCACCTGGAGGGCGAGCAACGGCCCGGCCATGCCGTGCGGGAAGAGGCCGCCGTGCGTCCAGATGTTGCTCAGCGACGCGCTGTCCCCCAGAGGGCCGAAGCCGAAGACCAGAATGGCGGCCGCCATGACCAGCAGGACGACAATGGTCAGCACCTTGATCAGGGCGAACCAGAACTCGAACTCCCCGAACAGCCGGACCGCCGCCAGATTGGCCACGCCGAGGATCGCCAGGGCGATGAGCCCGGGCAGCCACTGAGGCACCTCCGGCCACCAGAAGCGGACGTAGATCCCGGCAGCGGTCAGCTCGGCGGTGCCGGTCACGACCCACATCAGCCAGTAGCTCCAGCCGGTGGCGAACCCGGCCCAGTGCCCGATGAACTCCTCCGCGTAGGTGGCGAACGAACCCGACACGGGCCGGTGGACCAGGAGTTCACCCAGGGCGCGCATCACGAAGAAGATGACCACGCCGGCGAGCGCGTAGCTGAACAGCAGGCCCGGACCGGCTTCATGGAGCGCTCCGGCGGAACCGAGGAACAGCCCGACACCGATCGTGCCGCCGATGGCGATCATCTGGATGTGGCGGGACCGCAGACCCCGGTGGAGTTCGGGGCCGGAGCAGTCGGGGCCGGGTTCCGCGCGGTGGGCGGGCCGCGGTGCGGGCGGTGGAGGCCGGTGCGACATGGTGGAGGCTCCTTTCGTCGGGGGCGGTGGTCATCCGGAGGGCGTGGGGCGGCGGGGCGTGTCAGCCGGGGGCGGTGTCGTCGTAGGTGCGGGGCACGCGGGAGCCGATGCGGGTGACGATCTCGTGCGAGATGGTGTGCGCGGACCGTGCCCAGTCCGCCGCGCCGGGCTCCCCGCGGTCGCCGGGCCCGAAGAGCACGACCTCGTCCCCGGGCGCGGCCGGTGCGTTTCCCAGGTCCACGACGAACTGGTCCATGCACACGGTCCCCGCCACCGTCAGCCGTCGCCCGCCGAGGAGGACCGGCCCGGCCTGCGACGCATGCCGGGGCACGCCGTCGGCATAGCCGAGCGGCACCAGCCCGAGCGTCGTCTCACGGGTGGTGCGGTACCGGTGGCCGTACGAGACGCCCTGCCCGGCGGGGACCCGTTTGACGGAGGCGAGCCGGGCGGTGAGGGTCATCGCCGGCCGCAGCCCCAGCTCCGCGGGCCCGGCCAGGTCCGGCACCGGGCTCAGTCCGTAGACGGCGAGTCCGGGCCGGACGAGGTCGAAGTGGGCCTCCGGAAGCGTCAGCGTGGCGGCCGAGTTGGACAGATGCAGCACGTCGGGGGTGAGCCCGGCCCGGCGGGCGAGTGCGGCCGCGTCCCGGAACTCCGCCAGTTGCCGGGCGCAGGACGGGTGCCCCGGCTCGTCGGCCCGCGCCAGATGCGACCACACGCCGACCACCCGGACGTACCCGGCGGCCTCGGCGGCCGCCGCGCTGTCCACCAGCGCCTGCCAGTCTCCCGCGGCGGCGCCCCCGCGGCCGAGCCCGGTCTCCGCTTCGAGGTGGAGCAGCGCGGGCCGGTCCACGGCCTGCGCCGCACGGACCGCCGCCCCTACCGCCCACTCCGCACCGGCCGACAGCTCGACTCCGGCCGCCACCGCGGCGGTCCAGTCGTCACCGGGTGTCAGCAGCCAGGCAAGCAGCCGCGCGGAGAGACCGGCCGCGCGCAGGGTCAGCGCCTCCCGCATCCCGGCGACACCGAGCCAGGTGGCACCGCCCGCGAGCGCCGCACGGGCGACGGGGACCATGCCGTGCCCGTAGGCATCGGCCTTGACCACGGCCATCACCTCGGCGGACCCCGCCGTCGCGCACAGCCGGCTGACGTTGGACCGGATCGCCGCCAGGTCAACTCGGGCCTGGGCGTGGGGTGTTCCGGCCGGCTGCGGGGGCCGGGCGGGTCCGTCGTCCGCCGGTCCGGTGGCCGGGTCCGGTCCTGCGGAGGGCGCCGGGACCGCTGCCGGGGCCGGCCCGGCGGACCTCTGCGGAGGGTGCCGGTCGACGACCGCGGTCACCGCCGCTCCGGGGCCGGCCGCTGCGCTCTCGGCCTCGCGGGGAATGCCGAATGCCATGCCACCGTCCTTCCAGGGAAACCGTTGCTGCCCGGTGGGCTGCGGGTGGACCCATGGTTTCGGCGGGGGAACGGCCCGTCATCGTGCGCTCGGCACCGTCCCGGGCCGCCCGGCAGTGGGGCCGGGACAACGGGAAGGGGAGGGGGCCGGGAGGTGGCATACGGGAGGGCGGCATGAGTCAATCCCGGCATACCGGGAGGCAGATCCGCCAAAGCGACATACCGGTGGGGGTCGAAAAACCGGGCAGCGGCCCGGAATCCCTCACCCGGAAGCACGCACCGCGTCGTCCGGGCCGCCCTCCGTGCCGTAGCGGCGGGCAGTGAGCTGGAGCAGCAGGGCGGTACGGACCTCGGGGTCGTCGAGCGGCAGCGCCACGACCTCCTGGAGCCGGCGCATCCGGTGGCGGAGCGTGTTGGGGTGGATGTGCAGCCGGGCGGCGGCGGCCCGTGGGTCGCCCCGCTCCTGCAGCCAGGCGTGCAGCGTCGGTACGCAGGTCGTCCCGTGCACACGGTCGTGGTCCACCAGTTGCCGGAGCGGCCCGATGCCCGCGATCCGGTCCGCCGCGGCGGACCGTGCGAGATGGCGCAGCACGACCGTGGCCCACACCTCGTCGTGCACGGCCCGGTCGCGGGATATCAGCCCCGTCCGCAGCAGATCGAGCGTGTCATCGGCCTGCGCACGCGAGCGGGCCAGCCCGGGGACCGACGCCGCGAGCCCGCCGAACGCCACGAGCGGGGCGGGGCTCCCGGTGGTGGTACGGAGCGCCTCCAGCCATCCGGGCGCTTCGCCGCCGCCGGGGGTGACCGTCTCCGCCGGGACGATCCCGTAGACCACGCCTCCCACGACCGCCGCGGGGGACCGCAGACGGCTGCCGCGGAACCGGGACATCCGCTCCCATACGGTCAGCCGCTGCCGCTCCGCCTCGCCCTCGTCCGCGCAGCGCACCCCCACGGCGACCACCCGCCAGGGGCCGGTCGTGAGGCCCAGGCGCCGCGCCGCGTCCGCCGCCCCCTCCTGGCCGTGCAGCACCGTGGCGACCATGTCGGTCAGCACCCGGCGCTCCACATCGGCACCGGCCCGCCGGCGCAGCAGATGCAGCGCCGCCGTCGCGGCCGTGTCGGCGAAGGCCGCGGCCCGCTCGGCGGGCACCGGTCCTGGCACGATCGCCCAGATCGAGCCGAGCACGTCCCCGCCGGCGTGCACCGGCATCACCAGCCGAGGCTTCGTTCCCTCCACCACCGCGGGGACATAGATCGGGCCGGTGTCCTGGGCGATCTTGTGAAAGACGCCGTACCGGCGGAACTGGGCGTTGACCTCGTCGGGAACGTGCCGCCCCATGATCGTGGCGACCCGCGCCTCGTCACCGCGCTCCTGCCGTGCGGAGTAGGCGAGGACACGGGAGCTGCGGTCCTCGATGGTGACCGGGGCGTCGATCACGGCGGCGATCGCGTCGGCCAGCCCGAAGAGATCACCCGCTTCCGCACCGGCCGTCCCGCTGCCGGGGTCCGCGTACCCCTCGCTGTCGAGCACCGCCCGCAGCAGCGACACCACCTGCGCCCAGCCCGCCTGCTGCTCGACCCGCACCAGTGGGAGTCCCGCGGCGCTCGCGGCCGCGACCACCGACTCCTCGACCGCGGCCGGAGCCTTGAGCAGCAGCGCGCCGGCCGACCGCCCGGCACACCACGCCAACAGCCGCAGGGCCTGCGCACGGTCCGTGAGGTTCACGCCGAGGACGACATCACCCGGCCGCAGATCGAAGCCACCGTCCGGCTCGGCGATCACCACGTCTCCCACCGGCACCGCGGTGCCTCCGGGAGCGCACACCCCCGACAGTACGGCCGGTCCGACGGAGCTGAGAAGCCGCTGCAGACTCATCACTGGCATCACCCGCTCACCGTTCCACCCACCATCGTGCCTTACGGAATTCGTGCCTCCGCCGGCCGGGCCGCCCCGGCGACCGCCACCGGCCTCGTTTTCCGCCGACGGGAGGTGAACGGCAGCGGCCGTGGCTGCGTATCTCTCCATATCCGTGCCCCTGGGCACCGGTCCACGAAGTGAGGAGGCAGCATGACTGACCCGGGTATCCCGCAGCTGCAGGCAATGCCGGACGGAGACGCCGAAGTCTCTCTGGTGGTGCGTCTGCAGTGGGAGGACGTCGCCGCCCTCGGTCAGGACGCCGCGCGGCTGGCTGCCCGGTTCAAACGCCCGGTGACCCTGGACGAGGCGGCCAGCCACCGGCTGCGCATCCGGCCGGCCGCTGCCCATGCCAAGACCATGCCGCAGGAGCGGGCCCAGCCCGCCGTGGCGTCCACGACGGTGTCGCCGCTGCCTGCCCGCTCCCCGCAGGAGCAGGCCCGGCAGGCGATCGAGAAGATCAACGGCAACGCCGGCCACGAGACGGCATAGGGGGACGAGAAGCTCAGTGGCGCGAGGGAGACCGGCGGGTCTCCCGGCGGAGGGGTTCGGTGGTGTGGGGCTGCCGGGCCCCTCCCGCGCTGTCCGGGGTCGGTCCGACGGCCTGCCGCCGGACCGCTCCTGAGGAGCGGCGGTCCACCGGCTGGGCCGACCGGGCGAAGAACGTCGGCGCAACGGCTCAACCCGGGCGCACGGTGCGTGCCGCCCCGCGTTCCGCGGTGGTTGGGTGACGAGCCGCGCGACCGGCGCGGTGCCCCGCAGGGCCGGGGCCGTGCACCGAGGAGGCAGGCAAGCGTGGACGCCGAGGCCGGCGCTCTCCTGAACGTCCCGAGCAGCGAAGGCACGTAGCCATGCACACCACGGTCACCCTGCTGGCCGGCGCCCCGGCCCAACTCCTCCCGGCCAGGGAGCTGATGGCCTTCACCCTGGCCACGCACATCATCCTGGTGCCGCTCGGGGTGGCGCTCCCGCTGATCACCCTGGTGATGCACCACCGCGGTCTCCGCCGCAACGACCCCGTCGCGCTGCTCCTCGCGCGGCGCTGGTCGGCGGTGATGGCGGTGCAGTTCGCGGTCGGCGTGGTCACCGGCACCGTGCTGTCCTTCGAGTTCGGACTGCTCTGGCCGGGCCTGATGGGCAAGTGGGGCAGCGTCTTCGGTATCGGCTTCGGGGTGGAGGCCTGGGCCTTCTTCCTCGAGGCGGTGCTCATCGCCATCTACCTCTACGGCTGGCGGAGGCTGAAGCCCCGGACCCACTTCCTGCTCGGCCTGCCCCTGCCGGCCGCCGCGCTGCTCGGCGCGTTCGGCATCCTGGCGGCCAACTCCTGGATGAACACGCCCCAGGGCTTCACCCTCGACGCCGACGGCACACCCCGGGACGTGCACGTCTGGTCGGCGATCTTCACGCCGATGTTCGGGCCGCAGTACTGGCACTTCGTCGTGGCGATGCTGATCACCGCGGGCTACACCGTCGCCGGTGTCTACGCCGTCGGCTGGCTGCGCGGCCGCCGCGACCGCTACCACCGGCTCGGGTTCACCGTTCCCTTCACCCTCGCCGCGGTGTTCACCCCGGTGCAGTTCCTGCTGGGGGACTCGATCGCCCGGTCGGTCTTCCACAAGCAGCCGGTGAAGTTCGCCGCGACGGAGATCGTCTGGCGGACCGACACCCATGTACCCGAGTACATCTTCGGGCGACTGCACCCGGACGGCACCATCTCCGGCGGCATCAAGATCCCCCAATTCGACTCCATCCTGGCCGGGTTCACCCCCGGGACCAAGGTGACCGGACTGACCTCCGTCCCGGCCGCCGACCGGCCGACGGCCACCCAGGCCACCATCGCCCACTGGGCCTTCGACCTCATGGTGGTGATCGGCTCCCTGCTGATCCTCCTCGCCCTCTGGTACGGCTGGTGCCGCGTGCGGAGGCACCGGCTGCCCGCCTCCCCGTGGTTCTTCCGCGGCGCGGCCTGCGCGGGCGTCGCCTCCGTCATCGCCGTCGAATGCGGGTGGATCACCGCCGAAGTGGGGCGCCAGCCGTGGATCGTCTACCGGCACATGCGGGTCGCCGAGGCGGTGACGGCGACCCGGTCCACCAGTCTCTGGATCATGCTGGGCCTGGTCATCGTGGTGTATGTGTTCATCTTCGGCTCGCTGCTCGCCGTGCTGCTGAAGATGCGTACGGGCTGGCGGCTCGCCGACGCACGCCGGGCGGCGGGGGAGGGGGCCGGGGAACCGGAGGCCGACACCCCGTACGGGCCCCGCGCGCGGGTACCGGCCGGTGACCCGCCACCCGCCGACGCCGCCGGGCCCGGACCGGCCGAGGACGGCCGGTCATGATCGCCGATGTGATCGCCGTGGTGCTGCTGCTCGCCGTGGCCGCCTACGCCTGCGCCGGCGGCACCGACTACGGGGCCGGGTTCTGGGACCTGACGGCCGGTGGCGCGGCGCGCGGGGCGCGTCCCCGGTGGCTGATCGACCACGCCATGGCCCCCGTGTGGGAGGTCAACAACGTCTGGCTGGTCTTCGTCCTCGTCATCATGTGGACCGGCTTTCCGACGCTGTTCCAGACGGTGTTCTCCGCCATGTGGCTGCCGCTGGCCCTGGCCGCCATCGGCCTGGTCCTGCGCGGCGCCGGTTTCGCGCTGCGCAAACCCCTCAGCCGGATCGCCGGGCGGCGCCTCTACGGCGCGGTCTTCGCCATCTCCTCGCTGCTCACCCCGTTCTTCCTCGGCGCCGCCGTCGGCGGGGTCGCCTCGGGCCGGGCGGTCCCGGGAACGGAGGCCTCGGCGCACGCCTGGTCCAACCCGACCTCCGTCCTCTTCGGACTGATCGCCATCGTGGCGACGGCCTTCCTCGGCGCCGTCTTCCTGGCCGGCGACGCCGCGCGTTTCGGCGCGCCCGATCTCGTCGGCTACTTCCGGCGGCGGGCGCTCGGCAGCGTCGTCGTCCTCGCCGTACTGGCGGGCGTCATGCTGACCGTCACCCGGAGCGATGCCCCGCACGTCTGGCACGGGCTCACCCACGGCGTCGGCCTCGGTCTGGTCATCCTGGCCGGAGTCTGTTCCCTCGCCACCGGCTGGCTGCTGCTGCGCGGGTCCGGCGTCTGGTCCCGGGTCACCGCCGTCGGCGTGGTCGCGGCGGCGGTCATCGCCTGGGGCGCCGCCCAGCGCCCCTACCTCATCCCCACGTCCCTGACCGTGGCCGCGGGCGCCGGCGACCCCGCCAGCCTGCGCTGGACCGCTCTGGTCAGCCTCGTGGCCGTGGTGCTCGTCTGCCCGGCCGTGGCCTTCCTCTACTGGCTGGACACCCACGGCGAACTCGAACCGCTCTCCGACACCGACCTGCGCCGGGCCGAACCGGCCCGCGACGACCCGGCCGAGTACAACTGACCACGATTGCCGCCGCCGGACCGGCCGCGGTCAGCAACGGCGGCGCAAGGCGCCCTTGGTGCCGGCCGGACGGACCTCGCGGTCGCTCAGGGTGAGGGAGAGCTTCGTGCCCCAGGCGCGGCAGGCAGCAGTGAAGTCCCGCCGCGCGTACTCGATGACGAAGATCCGGTTGGCGTAGGCCGTGGCGAAGCCGGTGCATTCCCGGTAGCGGGCGCACTCCTCGACCACGGCGAAGTCGAAGCCGATGCGGCGGCGCCGGGGCAGCAGATCGGCGGTGTTCTTCTGGGCGATGGCCAGCCGCCGCCGGTGGGCGCGGTCGGCCAGGAGCCGGGCGAAGGCGGCGGCGTGCCGGGCGGTGAGACGGCCTTCGGAGCGCTCGTAGGAGTCGAGGTTGTCGGGTTCCACGGCGTCGTAACCGGCCTTGGCGCAGCCGTCGATCCAGGGGCCGACGATCTCCATGAGGGCCGCGCGCTTGGCGCCGGTGGAGATGTCGAACAGCGGCTCGTTCCAGTCCTCGTCGATGACCGGGTCGCCGTGCCCGTCCCGCAACAGCAGGCCGGGGTGGTCGTCCTCCCAGGAGCCGGTGTCGTCGGGCTGCGCCTGGAAGGCGTTCACGTAGCAGATGTTGTAGCGGCCGGGGGCCGGCCGTGCCGTGCGGTCCCGGGAGACCGCCCGGACCTCGCCGGGCGGCGGATACGCCCCGCCGAGCTGATAGTCGAAGACTGCGTTGGCGGCCGGTGGCCGTACCGCGGTGGGAGCGGCGGGCGCCGAAGTGGCGGACCCGGCGGAGTGCGGGGGAGGCCCGGCGGAACATGCCGTGCCGAGCACCGCAATCAGGAGGAGGGCGCCGACGGCGCGGAAGCGTGGGGAGTGCACGGACGGAGCCTACGCGCGGGCGCCGTACCCGTACGCCGGCCGGGACGCCGGCCAGGTGGTCCGAGTGTGCCTCCCGGTTCCCTGGGAGCCGAGAGGCACGGGGCCGGCGGCTGTGATCATGCGGTCCGCGCCAACAGCGCGGGACCGCGCCCCCGTTCAGCTGCGCGGTGTCGCCGTGGTCAGCGCTTGACCACGAACGACGTGCCCTTCTTGGACTCGGCCGAGCAGGAGTTCTTCTCCGCGGTGGTCATCTTGCGGGTCTTGACGGTCACCGCGTTGCTCCGCCCGTCCGTCCCGTTGGGCGCGGGCCCGGTGACGGTGTCCGGCACGAACCAGAAGTAGTGGCCCCACTTCGGGTCGTCGTAGTGCGTCTGCCAGGTGCCGGAGACGGTCTGCATCACCTGTGCACGGGAGATCCAGCCCACCTCGCCCGGCTTCACCGTCATGTTCAGCGAGCTGTTCTCGGTGTGCGAGGACGACCAGGTGTGGCTGTAGGTCGCCGTGACGCTCAGGTCGATCAGACCGGCGATGTTTCCACCGGCCGTCACGGAGACACCCGCCGAGTCGGTCGAGCCCACGGTGTCGGACCAGCCCATGGACTGGGTGGCGTCCGAAGTGGAGCAGTTGTAGAGGGAGTTGGAGACCTGGCGGAAGTCCCCGAGGAACGCCTTGCCGAGCTTCGGCTCGTTGAAGCTGCACTTCCCCTCTCCCGAACCGCAGTCGGCTATCAGCTGCTCCCGGGTGGGCTGGTCCTCCGCTGCGGCCGGCATGGTCATGGTCGCGACCAGCCCCAGTGCCGCCGTGGACAGCGCCAGCAGCCGGCTTCCGTGGCGGATGAGTCTGCTTCTTGTCATCGTGCTGTGTTACCTCTCGCCCAGCCTTGTGGAAGCGACGAGTCCGAGTGTGACCTTCGTCGCTGTTACGTTTGAGACTGGTGTGAAATCTGTTTCAACTACACCAAGAATTAGCAAAGTTGTAGTTGATGCTGAAACAGACTCTTTATAGGGGCTCAAACGGAGGCGGCATCAGCTCCGACCGCGCGCTCCTTCGAGGACGGTGTCGACGGCGCGCGACACGAAGTCCTGCTCCAGGGGGAGCCCGCGCAGGACGCACCGGACCCAGGCGGCCCCGGCCAGCAGGTCGATCAGCAGCATGGTGTCGGTGTCCGCCGGGAGTTCCCCGCGGGCTACGGCGCGATCGAAGACGGGCTGCTCCAGCGCGATCCGGTCGGCGAAGAACTCCCTTACAGGGGCGGAGAGTTCGGGGCTCTGGGTGATAGCGCCCAGGACGGAGACGGCGATGTCGGAGGCCGGCTGCTCGGTCAGGAGCGACACCATCGTCCGGAGGAGGGCCGTCAGGTCCCCGGCGAGGGTGCCGGTGTCGGGCGGGGTGAAGTCGAGCTGCCGCGCGCCGATGAGCGCGGCGCCCAGAAGCGCCCCCTTGGAGGGCCACCAGCGGTAGATCGTGGTCTTGTTGACGCCGGACCGCTGGGCGACCCCCTCGATGGTCAGCCCCTCGTACCCCTTCTCCGCCAGCAGGTCCAGCGTGGCATCGAAGATCTCCTGCGCCTTCCGTGGGCCGCCGCTGCGCCGTGTTCCGTGCCGCTCCTCGCTCATGAGAAGAGGCTAGCAGTAAAAAACAACGCAACGTTGCGTTGCATTTGGGGTAGCGTGCCGGTCATGGAGCCCAATGAAGCCGGGCTGCCCATCGTCTTCGTGCACGGCACCCGCGTGAGCGGCACGATGTGGCACCCCGTGATCCAAGCCCTCGGCGACCGCCACCCCACGGCGGCGCCCGACCTGCCCGGCCACGGTGTACGGCGGGGAGAGCCGTTCAGCATGACCGGCGCCGTGGCGGCGGTCGCCGACGCCATGGACCAACTCGGCGGGCGCGCACTGCTCGTGGGGCTGTCGCTGGGTGGCTACGTCGCCCTCGCCACCGCCGCCGCCCATCCGGACCGTGCCCTCGGCCTGGTGGCCATGGGCTGTACGGCGTTGCCCCACGGGTCGTTCGGCGCCGTCTACCGTGGCCTGGCGCGGCTGGCGGCCAGGCACCCCGAGGAGGTCAACCGGCTCAGCGCCTTCGCGTTCCGCCGCGCACTGCCCCGTCGCCAGGCGGACGCCATGGTCGCGGGTGGCCTCAGCTCCGAGGTCGTACCGGGCGTCGTCGACGCCGTACGGACCATGGACCCGCTCGCGTCACTCTCCGCGTATCCGGGCCCGGTCTGGCTGCTGAACGGTGAACGTGACCACTTCCGCCGCGATGAACGCCGTTTCCTCCACGCCTGTCGCGACGGCCGCCTCGCCCTCCGGCCGAGGTGCGGACACATCACCGGTCTCGCCGACACGGCCGGTCTCGCCGGGCAGGTGCGCGATGCCGCAGCGGTCATCACGGCCCGGACGACACACGGGGCGACGCCCCAGGGGAGGAAGCGATGACCGGCCGCATATGGAGCGTGGAGGAATCCCTGGAGATCCCGGTCCCGCCGCGGGATGTCTACGCGGCCCTCGCCGACGTACGGCGGATGAAGGAGTGGAGCCCGGAGGTCGTCCGGGTGTGGTCCCGCGGGGACCGCTTCGTGGGCGTCAACCGGAAGGCCTGCTGGATCTGGTTCGGCACCTGCCGGATCGTCACCGCCGACCCCGGCCGGGAGTTCGCCTTCGACAACATCACCTTCGGTCTGCCCATCGCGCGCTGGGGCTACCGGCTGGAACCGACGGAGCGAGGCACCCTGGTCACGGAGTACTGGGCCGACCACCGCCGCCGCGGGTGGCGTCGCCGGCTCGCCGAACTCCTCGGGCTGCTCTTCACCGGTACCCCGGCCGCCCGGCGCGCCGAGGTCAACCGCGCCGGCATGCGCACGACCCTCCGCCGGCTGAGTGCCGCGTGCCAGAGGGCCGCCTGACCCGTGCGCGCCCACCCGGGCGGGGGAGCGGGCGACGGACGGAAGGGTCCCTCGCCCGCGCCCCGTGGGGCCCTCGACAGGTAGGTCATATGGGTGGAAAGCACCCCCGTCCCGGTGTCCGTTTCCTCGCTGGAAGAGACGTTCCCGCGGCAAACCACAAGGTCTGCCCCCTCTTCCGCTTCTGGCGCACGGCGGGGTACTTCTGATGTCAGCGCGCGCACTGACCATTCGTCAGAACACCCCCACGAACCGGAAGGACGGACCTGTCATGAGCAAGGACCTGGCGCCCGAGGCGAGGGCCGACGAGGGCTGGTACGTCGATGCGCGCTGCACCAACTGCGACGTGGCCCGACAGCTGGCCCCCGAGGTCATCCAGGAACGGGACGGGCGGGCGGAGGTGATCCGGCAGCCGCGAAACGAGGTGGAGCAGCGGCAGTTGTACGCGGCCGCCTTCTCCTGCCACACCCGCTCCATCCGCCACCCGGCTCAACGCCTCACCCCCGACCTCGACCCCTTCCCCCTCGCCCTCGACGACGCCGTTCATCTCTGCGGCCACAACTCCCGTGAGACGGCCGCGGCGAACGCCTACCTGCTGCGCCGGCCCGATGGCAGCACGATGATGATCGACAC
Source organism: Streptomyces sp. NPDC001219 (assembly GCF_053597915.1). NCBI lineage: Bacteria > Bacillati > Actinomycetota > Actinomycetes > Kitasatosporales > Streptomycetaceae > Streptomyces > Streptomyces sp. NPDC001219. Next base: position 157,098 of record NZ_JBSFJF010000008.1, read on the forward strand.
ACCCCGCTGGAGCGACGAACTGGCCTCCCGTTACGAGGCGTTGGGCCCCGTCACCGACGTCCTGATCACCCACCGGGACCATGCCGCACACGGCCGCCGCTACGCCGACCGGTTCGGGGCCCGGCTGTGTATCCACGAGGGCGACCTCGACGCCGCCCCGGACGCCGACCTCGTCATCCGCGGCACCGACCCGGTCGAGATCGGCGCCGGGGTCACGGCGTATCCGCTGCCCGGTCACACCCGCGGCAGCCTGCTCTTCCTCGCCGACGGGAAGTACTGCTTCAGCGGCGACAGCTTCTACTGGTCGCGGGCCACCGCCGATCTGGAGGTGGCCGCCAGTGTCACCTGGTACTCGATCACCGAACTGGCCGCCTCCCTGGCCCGGACGGCCGACCGGCTGCGCTTCGAGTGGGTGCTGCCCGGCCACGGCGACCGCAAGCGGCTCCCGGCCGAGGAGATGACCCGCCGCCTGCAACAGCTGACCGTCCGCACCCGCGCACTTCGGCCGCAGCCCGTCGACTTCACCGCGGTCCGCTGGTGACGAGGGCGGGCGGCACCGACCCTTGAAGAGGCCGCCTGCTGCGGTGCGTACGGGCCGCCCGCCCGGACCCGGCGATCCGCCCGTACGGTGCCCGCGGTCAGGAGGACCGGGTGGCCACCACCAGCCGGCACCGCGGGCTGCCGTCGGGCCGGTGACCCAGCTCCGGGAGCGCCTGGAGCCGCACGTCGAAGCCGGTGCGCGTCAGCTCGGCGCGCACCTCGGCGAGCGGGAACGTGCGGTAGTACATGACGAACTCCGGCCGCCACAGCGCGTTGCGCACCCGCATCACCGCGTCGAAGGCCAGCAGCGTCCAGTAGCCGGCCGACCCCGGCCGGGCGGGCGCACCGATCGGGAAGACGAACCGGCCGCCGGGGCGCAGCACGGAGTGCACCTGGGCGAACAGCCCCGGCCGCTCCCGCGGCAGGAAGTGCCCGAACGCACCGAAGCTCACCGCGAGGTCGAAGACCGGCCCGAACGGCAGCGCCCGTGCGTCCGCGCGGACCCACTCGACCCGCGGTGCGGCCGCGGTCACCCGCTCCCGGGTCCGGCCCGCGGAGAGCATCCCCGCGCTGATGTCGACACCGGTGACCCGCTCCCGGCAGACCTGCCGCAGGACGTCCATGCCCGCGCCCGTTCCGCAGCACAGATCGAGACCGCTGCCGAACGGTCCCAGCTCCCGCAGCGCCCGTGACACCGGCGTCAGTACCCGTTCCGGGGTCCGGAAGGGCGTGTGGTCGAATTTCGGGGCGAGCAGGTCATAGCCGCGCTCGACGGAGGACAGCGCCTGGACGGCGAGTTCACGAACGGTGGGTCCCTGGGGTGCGAACATCGCCCTCAGCATAGATCCGGCCCCCACTTCACCGCACCGCCCGTGCCCGGTGGTGGTACCGTGCTGGAGAGACGCACGAGTGTTCGCCGCATTTTCGGCGCCCGTGCCGCTCTTGCTCCGCTGTGCACTGCTTCGCGGATCGCTTCTCCCGCTGTCGCGCCCGCCGCTTCCGGCCGGCAAACCAGCACCGCTTTTCGACACCCGCAGCCCGGCGCTGCCGCAGTTTCTGTCCGGCCGCGGGCTTTCCGGCCCGCCCGCGGGGCGTGATCCCACCGCCCCCCTCGCCGGTTCCCTCCCATCCCATCGGCCCTGCACCGACGTCCCGAGAGGACACCCGTGACCAGTAGCACCCAACTCAGCACCCCCACCACCGGCTCCACTCCCAGGACCGCCCCCACCGCCGCACGGCCCGCTGCCGCGACCTCGGCAGCCCCCGTCATCACGGCCACCGGGGTCCTGGACCTCGTGAACGAGCGGCAGGACTCCGGCTTTCTCCGCGTGGAGGGCTGTCTCGCCTCACCCCGCGATGTCCGGGTGCCCGCCGCGCTGATCCGCTCGGCCGGCCTGCGCACCGGCGACCTGGTCGTGGGTACCTGCGACCGGCCGCGGTCGCTCGCCCGGATCGAAACGGTCAACGGGCACCGGCCGAGCGCCGTGCGCGGTCGGCCGCACTTCCGTGACCTCACACCGCTGCACCCCCGCCACCGCCTCCGCCTGGAGAGCGCCACCGGCGGCCCGGCCCCGCGCATCGTCGACCTGCTCGCGCCGGTCGGCAAGGGGCAGCGCGGGCTGATCGTGGCTCCGCCGAAGACGGGGAAGACGGTGCTGCTGCAACAGCTCGCGGCCGCCGTCGCCGGGAACCACCCCGAATGCCGGCTGATGGTCGTGCTGATCGACGAACGGCCGGAGGAGGTCACCGACATGCGCCGCTCCGTACGCGGCGAGGTGCTCGCCTCCACCTTCGACCGTCCGGCCAGGGAACACATCGCCCTCGCCGAACTGGCCGTGGCGCGCGCCAAACGGCTCGTCGAGCACGGACAGGACGTGGTCATCCTGCTCGACTCCCTCACCCGGCTGTGCCGGGCCCACAACAACGCCGCCGCGTCCGGTGGCCGCACCCTGAGCGGCGGTGTCGACGCCGCCGCGCTGCACGGCCCCAAGCGGCTCTTCGGCGCGGCGCGGCTCGCCGAGGAGGGCGGTTCGCTGACCATCCTCGCCACCGCCCTGGTCGAGACCGGCTCCCGCGCCGACGACTACTTCTTCGAGGAGCTGAAGAGCACCGGCAACATGGAGCTCCGTCTGGACCGGGTGCTGGCCGGCAGGCGGGTCTATCCGGCGGTCGATGCCGCCGGCTCCGGCACCCGCCGGGAGGAGCTGATGCTTCCGCCCGCTGAGTTGACGGCGACGCGCCGGCTGCGCCGCGCCCTCCAGGCCGGCGACGGACCGGCCACCATGCAGTCCCTGCTGGAGAAGGTCCGGCGGACTCCCGACAACGCGACGCTGCTGCGGCAGCTCCAGCACACCGCACCGGGTGCCTGACCGGCGCGCCCGCACACGGTTCCGTTCCACCCCCGTTGTGCCCGCGCCGTGCTCGTCCCGCTCCGTGCCGTCCCATGGAAAGTGGCCCCCGGAGATCTCCGGGGGCCACTTCGGCCGGCACCGGCCGGGAAGGGTGGCTTCTCCTGAACGGCCGGGTGCCGGCCGGCGTCAGTCGGTCCAGCAGGGTGTGCCGAAGGCGGGGTTGAACACCCCGATGATGCTGATGGTGTTGCCGCAGAGGTGGACCGGGATCTGGACGGGGATCTGGATGTTGTTGCCGGACAGCACCCCCGGTGAGTCGAGAGCCGCGCCCCCGGCGCCGCTGTCGGCGCCGGCGAGGCCCGCCCCGCCGAGAACGACGGCGCAGGCACCCGCAGTTACCAGAGCACTCTTGATCCGGTGAGACATCGGTCGGTCTCCTAACTGGTGGAGGAAAGGCGGCTCTTGGCGACGCGGTCCCGACGACCGCGGTGCGCCACGGCTGTGAGCCGCCCGTACAGGCCTTTTCGTTCCCCACCGGCTCCCGCTCCAGAGACACCGGGCGTGAAGAGCAGACCTTTAGGTGATATGGCCGCTCGTGTTGACGCCCCCCCCCGGAGGCGCGGGCTGTCGCTACGTCAGGCCGGTTCCGCCGGCAGCAGATGGACACCGGTCCGGTCGGTGCTCAGGCACAGGGAGCAGACCATCGCGTCATGGCTGTGGCAGGCGGCGAGGTCCGGGCGCTCGAAGTCCTGCCGGCACACATGGCAGGGGAACGTGGCCGCGCTGGGGTTGCCGTCCGGGTCCAGCAGCGGCGCCTCGATCCCGTCGGAGGTGCGCCGCAGATAGAACCTGCCCTTGGTCAGGAGCGCCATCAGCGGGGTGACGACGAAGGCGATCACCGCCGCCGCGACCGGGGAGCACGGCTGGAGCGTGTCACCCAGGGCATGGAAGTACATCGCGATCGACAGCCCGGACGCGGCGACGAAGGCCACCACCCCCACCGGGTTGACCGCATGGAGCATGCCGCGGCGGAACTCGGGGGCGTGCGGGGAGAGTTTGAGCAGGTACTTGTTGACGATGATGTCGGTGGCGACGGTGACGATCCAGGCGATGGCGCAGTTCGCGTAGAACCCGAGGATGTTGTTGAGGACGCGGAACATGTCCGCCTCCATCAGGGCCAGCGCGAAGCCCAGGTTGGCGAGGACGAACACCATCCGGCCGGGGTAGCGCTTGGTGACCCGGGTGAACGAGTTCGTCCACGCCAGCGAACCGGAGTAGGCGTTGGTGACATTGATCTTGATCTGGCTGATCACGACCAGGACCACGGCCAGCGGGACGACCAGCCAGGACGGCATCATCGCGGCGAACGCCCCGGTGAACTGCTGAATGGGCTCGGTGGCCGAGGCCGGGCCCACCTCGGCGAGGATGTAGACGGCCAGGAAGACCCCGACGGCCTGCTTGAGGGCGCCCAGCACCACCCACCCGGGGCCGGCCAGCACGACCGCCGTCCACCAGGCGCGCCTGTTCCGGTCGGTCCTGGGCGGCATGAAGCGCAGATAGTCGACCTGCTCACCGATCTGTGCGATCAGCGACAGACACACCCCCGCACCCAGCAGCACCGAGGCCGCGTTGACGCCTCCGCCGCCCTGCGAGCCCGGGTACGAGAGGAAGGTGTGCACCGTCCTGGGCTCCGTGGCGACCAGGTACACCAGCGGGCCCACCATCAGCAGCAGCCAGACCGGGGTCGTCCAGACCTGGAGCTTGCTCAGCGCCTTCATCCCGTAGATGACCAGCGGGATCACCATCAGCGTCGAGACCGCGTACCCCAGCCACAGCGGCAGACCGAAGCCCAGCTTCAGGCCCTGCGCCATGATCGAGCCTTCGAGGGCGAAGAAGATGAAGGTGAAGCTGGCGAAGATGACGCTCGTCAGCACCGAACCGTAGTAGCCGAAGCCGGAACCCCGGGTGATCAGGTCCAGGTCGATGTTGTAGCGCGCCGCGTAGTAGGCGAGCGGGAAGCCGGTGACGAAGATGACCACGGCGGCGACGGCGATCGCGGCCAGCGCGTTGCCGGTGCCGTGCGTGAGGCCGATGCCGGCACCGATCGAGAAGTCGGCCAGGTAGGCGATGCCGCCGAGCGCCGTCGTCGCCACGACCATCGGGGTCCACCGGCGGTAACTGCGCGGGGCGAACCGGAGGGTGTAGTCCTCCAGGGTCTCGCTGACCGCGCTCGCGGCGGGCGCGGGGGACCCGGCGGGCGCCTCGCCGCGCGGGGGCCGCCGGCCGCTGTCGGGGGCGGTCAGTTGCTGCTCGACACTCATGCCGGACCTCCTGGGGGCTACAAGCGGAACGCGGTGCCGTACCTCACCCGGAGCAGGGGCGGCCGTGTCCCGCGCGACGGCGTTGGCGGGGACATTAGGCAGCACGTGTTTCCCGCAGCCTCGTCCCAGATGAACCCGATGTTTCCGCCGTGGCTCCAGCCGTGGAGCGGGTAAGGATGGGGACCAGGTGATGACTCACCGTCAGTTGCGCACACCCGCACCGCACTCAGCCCGCAGGAGCCACCATGACAGCGGACCGCCACGGACATCTGATGAGTGACACCGGCACCGCGGCCCTGGCCGCCTACGAACAGGCGCTGGATGACCTGCTGTTCTTCCGGCCGCAGGTCGCCAAGGCAGCCCAGGAGGTACGGGCCGCCGCACCGCGGTCGGTGATGGGGCAGACACTGACCGCGTATCTGGGCGTACTGGGGACCGAGGAGCGGGACACGGCCGAGGCGCGCGAGGGCCTGGCCCGCTTCCGCTCCGGTCTGGACACGGCGAGGCTGACGCCCCGGGAACGTATGCATCTCACGGCCGCGACGGCATGGCTGGACGGCGATCTGCACACGGCCGGCCGGACCCTCGGAGACCTCACCCTCGCCTTCCCGCGCGACGCCCTGGCCCTCTTCGCCGGGCATCAGCACGACTTCCTCACCGGGGACGCCGTGCGCCTGCGCGACCGCGTCGGCGGCGCCCTGGACGCCTGGGAGGAGGACGACCCCCATCGCGGGCCGCTGCTCGGCATGTACGCGTTCGGCCTGGAGGAGTCGGGCCATTACGAACGTGCCGAGGAGGTCGGCCTGGACGCCCTGGCGCGGCATCCGCGCGATGTGTGGGGAATCCACGGCGTGGTGCACACCTACGAGATGCGCGGGCGCTTCACCGACGGCATCCGCTTCCTCGACGCCCGCACCGACGACTGGTCCGAGGGCAGCCTGCTCACCGTTCACAACTGGTGGCACTACGCCCTCTTCACACTGGAGACCGGCGACACCGCCCGGGTACTGGAGATCTACGACGCCGCGCTCCACCACGACGGGTCGGCCGGTGTGGCGATGGAACTGCTCGACGCCGCCGCCCTGTTGTGGCGGCTGCACCTGGCCGGGGACGACCAGAGCGCACGGTGGGCCCGGCTCGCCGACGCCTGGGAGAGCCGCCGGGACGGCCCCCACTACGCCTTCAACGACGCACACGCGGTCATGGCCTATGTGGGAGCGGGGCGCGTCGCCCAGGCGCAGCGCCTCGTCCAGGACCGGGAACGCTGGGTGGCGACGGAGCCCGGCGGATCGAACCGCGCCATGACGGCCGACATCGGACTGCCCGTCTGCCGCGCCCTGATCGCCTACGGACGGCAGGAGTACGGCGCGGCCGCCGATCTGCTGCTGCCGATCCGCCACCGGCTGCACCACTTCGGCGGCAGCCACGCCCAGCGGGACGCGATCCAGCGGACCCTCGTCGAGGCCGCCCTCCGCGCCGGCCGCACCGACCTGGCCCGGACGCTGCTCAGCGAGCGTATCCACCTGCGCCCGGTCTGCCCGTACAACTGGTCGGCCAAGGCCCGGCTGGAGGAACAGCTCGGCGACCCGGCACGCGCCGCGGCCGCCCGCGAGCGCGCCGCCACACAGGCGTCGGGCTGAGCGCCCTGGGACGCCGGGCCCACGGGCGCACCGCACCCGGCGATGCGCCCTCGACGGCCCCGGGCCCGCGCCGACTGTCCCCTTGACGCGCCGGCGTACGCGCACCCGGCCGTGCGGCGGCGTGACCCCCCACCCGTTCGGCTGTTAAGCCGGTTATGGACACTTCTCGTTCGGTCAGACGAGCAGTCATCAGCGCGGTCACCGCGCTGCTCCTCCTCACCCTCACGGCCGTGGCGGGCCCGGCGGCCGCCAACCACCACCGGCAGCCGGCCGCGGACCCCGAGGCGGTCCGCGACTGGAACGTCATCGCCACCGACACCATCAGCGCCCACCTCGGCCCCGCCCGCCCCTCCGGACAGGTGGTCATCTGGCACGGGTTCGTCTCGGCCGCCGTCTACAACGCCGTGGTCGGCATCCGGCGCACCTACGCCCCGTACAAGTGGCGGGCGCACGGACCCGCCACCGCCTCGCCCGAGGCCGCGGCGGTGGCCGCCGCACACCGCGTACTGCGCACCTACTTCCCGGCCTCGCAGACCTCGCTCGACGCCGCGTACGCCGGTTCGCTCGCGAAGATCCCCGACGGCCCGGCGAAACGGCAGGGCGTGGCCTTCGGGAAGCGCGCCGCCGACCACCTCATCGCGCTGCGCGAGAACGACGGCCGGTTCGCACCGGTGGAGTTCACCGCGGCGCCCGCGCCCGGGGTCTGGCGGCCCACCCCGCCGGCCCACCAGCCCTTCATCGACCCGTGGCTCGCCGTACTGCGCCCGCTGCTGCTCACCTCCCCGGACCAGTTCCGTCCCGGCGGGCCGCCCGCGCTCTCCTCGGCCCGCTACGCACGGGACGTGAACGAGGTGAGGACGATGGGGGCGAGGACCGGTTCGGGCCGCACCGCGCAACAGACCGAGACCGCGCTGTTCTTCGGCGGCAATCTGGCGGTGCAGTTCCAGGCGGCGTTCCGGGACCACACCGCCCGCCACCACCTGGACATCGCCGACACGGCGCGGCTGTTCGCCGCGGCGAACGCGTCGGCCACCGACGCCGTCGTCACCGCATGGGACGCCAAACTCCACTACGGATTCTGGCGCCCGATCACCGCCGTCCAGCTGGCCGGCACCGACGGCAACCCCGCGACCGACCCCGACCCGCAGTGGCAGCCACTGCTCGTCACGCCACCGCACCCCGACTACCTCAGTGGCCACACCACGGTCGCCGGCGCCGTGATCCGGACCCTGACCGGCATCCTGGGCACCACCCACCTCGACCTCAATGTGCCCTCCGAGATCACCGGCACCACACGCCACTATGACGAGGCGGAGCGGTTCAACGAGGACATGGTCAACGCCCGTGTCTGGGGCGGGATTCACTTCCGCACCGCGGACCTCGTCGGATGCCGCGCCGGCAGCCGCATCGGCGGCTGGGCGCTCGCCCACTACTTCCGGCCGCTGCGCCCGGCGGGCCCGCACGACGTGCCGCCGGTGCGTCAGTTGTGCCCGCGCGACCCCGCGGACTGACCGGGCCCTGCTGCGCTCGCCGCTCTCCGTGTACGGGCCCGCCACCGGCAGGCCCGTACGTGCCCGGCCGGCGGCGAGCGCAGCGGGAAGCCCGTCGCGAAGTCAGTGACGGCCCGCGGGGAGCTCCGTGCCGTCGGCGGCCGGGACGGGAGCGGCGGTGGGAGACGCGGTGAACTCCGGGTCGGGTTCGAGGAAGCGGATCGCGACCGCGGTGGCGAGATGCAGCAGGGCGAAGATCCAGGCGATGCCCTGCACCCCGAGCGGCCCCAGGGCGACGGCGACGACGGCCGGTCCGGCGAAGGTGCTCGCACCGGCCCCCAGGTTGAGGGCGGACATGGCCTGGCCCTTGTGGCGCGGGGCCAGCGCGGGGATCAGCGCCGAGATCGGTACGTAGCCGGCGAGGGCGATGCCGTAGAGGGCGGCGGCGACCGCGCAGGCGGCGAAGTGCGGACCGGCCACGACCGGTACGTAGTACAGCCCCAGACAGGTCACCGCGCAGGCCACGGCGCCGAACCAGGTCATGGTGCGCTGCCAGCCGAGCCGGTCGCCGACGGCGCCGAAGAACAGGTTGGCGAAGATGTTCGCGGCGAACATGACGCTGAGCAGCCGCAGCCAGGCCGAGGTGCTGAAGCCGACCGTCTCGGTGAAGAAGAACGGCAGACAGACCAGGAAGCCGAACTGGGAACCGGTGCTGATGACGCGCACCGCGGCGCCGATGGCCACCCGCGGACGGCGCCGCATGATCGAGACGCTGCCCGCCAGGGTCGTCAGCGGGTTCCCGCTGCCGGGGGCGAGCCCGGACCGGCCGGTGGGCTCGCGGACCAGCAGCAGGGCGAGCAGACCGCCGAGCATCACCAGGCCGAGCGCGAGCCACAGGGTCCGGTAGGAGCCGGCCAGCGGGATCGTGGCGCTGGCGACCAGGGAGCCGAGGGTCGGCAGACCGCCGGTGAAGGCGAACCAGTACCAGCCGACCGCCGTACCCAGCCGCTGCGGCGGGGTCGCCGCGGTGACCCACACCAGGAACCCGTAGGCGAACAAGGGGTAGCCGAAGCCGCGCAGTCCGTAGATGAGCAGCAGCAGTGGATAGTTCATGGCCGGCAGCGCGACCGTCAGCAGCAGCACCTGGAAGACGAGCCAGATGGCGAAGCCCGCGGTCATCACCCGCCGGGGTCCCCACAGGTCCGACAGGGCTCCGGAGAGCCAGGCGCCGAGGGCGACGGTGATCCCGTAGACGGCGATGACCACCGCCGCGTCGGCCTTCGCGAGCCCCTGATCGGCCAGGTACTTGGAGAAGAAGCCGGTCTCCACCCCGTCGCCTGTCATGAACAGCAGGATTCCGACGAATCCCCAGGTCAGGGCGGGGGGTATGCCCAGGCGGGCGACGCCGGAGCGGAGGCGGCCGACCGGCGGGGTGCCGGTGTCCGGGGGCCGTACCGGCTGGCTGCAAGCGGGGCTGCTCATGGGCCCTCCAAGGGGGCGGATCTCGACGGGGGCGAGGGGGCGAAGGCGGGGGAGAGGCGCACCGGTGCGCCGGGCGGACGGTGAGCCGGCGCAAGTCTTCTCGCATTTTGTGAGAAGTCAAGACTCCTCTGATAGAAAAATGCGCGGTACCGTGCTGTAGCCCAGGGGCGACGCTGCAGCCCGCCGGTCCAGCGCCGGATCGCGCGACGTCCCCTCCACATCGCCACACCCCGAGGGAGCCGTGAGCCCGTCATGACCGCCACATCCGGGATTCCCGCCACCATGCGCGCCGCCGTCCTGCACGGACCCGGGCAGCTGAGCCTCGCGGAACGCCCCGTCCCCGAACCCGGCCCGGGAGAGGTCCTGGTCCGGGTCGAGGCCGTCGGGACCTGCGGCTCGGATGTGCACTACTACCGGCACGGACGCATCGGCGACTTCGTCGTACGGGAGCCGCTGGTCCTCGGGCACGAGGCGGCCGGCACGGTCGTCGCCTGCGGCCCGGGCACCGACACCCGCCGGATGGGCCGGCGCGTCTCCATCGAACCCGGCACCCCGTGCGGCAGCTGCGGCCAGTGCCGGCCGGGCCGCTACAACCTGTGCCCGGACATGCGCTTCCTCGCCACACCTCCGGTGGGCGGCGCCTTCTGTGAATACCTGGCCGTGCACCAGGACTTCGCCCACGAGGTCCCCGACGGTCTCACCATCGAGGAGGCCGCGCTGCTGGAGCCGCTGTCCGTGGCCGTCTGGGCCTGCCGCAAGGCCCGGGTCGCCCCCGGAGACCGCGTCCTGATCACCGGCGCGGGCCCCATCGGCCTGGTGACCGCCCAGACGGCACGGGCCTTCGGCGCACGCGAGGTCATGGTCACCGACGTCCTCCCGCACCGCCTCGAACTCGCCCGCGCCGCCGGCGCCACCGCCCTCGACGTCTCGGCCACCCCGCTGAGCGACGCCGGGTACACCCCCACCGTCCTCCTGGAGTGCTCCGGCGTCCCCGCGGTGAGCGGCGAGGCGATCCGGACGGTGGGCCGGGCCGGCCGGGTGGTGCTCGTCGGCATGGGCGGTGACGAGATCCCGCTCCCGCTGAGCCGGGTGCAGAACCACGAGCTCGAACTGACCGGCACCTTCCGCTACGCCCACACCTGGCCCACCGCGACGGCGCTGGTGGCCTCGGGTGCGGTCCGGCTCGACTCGCTGGTCTCGCACGGTTACGGTCTTGCCGAGGCCGAGAGCGCACTGACCGTCGCCACCCACGACGCGACCGCGGTGAAGGCCGTCATCTACCCGCAGCGGTAGGCGCTGCCGCTGTCCGACCGGAAAGGGGCGGCCCCGATGGCTTCCACACGGTCGTCGCTGGCCGAGGTCGACCGGCGACGGCAGGACGTACTGGCCCATGTCGTCGAGCACGGCGAAGTCCGCATCGACGACCTGGCCAGACACTTCGGGGTCAGCCTCGCGACCATGCACCGCGATCTGGACCAGCTCGCCGAACGCCGGCTGCTGCGCAAGGAACGCGGCCGGGCGGCGCCCTTCCCCAGCCTCACCATGGAGACCGCCACCCGCTTCCGGGTCGGCGTCAACCACCCGGTGAAGGAGGCGCTGTGCGCCGCCGTCGCCGACGAGATCCGGCCCGGCGGCACCGTCGTCCTGGACGACTCGACCACGGTCTTCCCGCTCGCGGCCCGGATCGCCCGGACCGAAGCCGTCACCGTGGTCACCAACTCCCTCGGTGTGGCCCGGCTGTTCGACGAGGCGCCGGGCACCGAGGTGACGCTCCTGGGCGGGCGCTACCGCGGTGAGTTCGGCTCCTGTGTCGGCCCCGACGTCCTGCGCGGTCTCGGCCGCATCCGCGCCGACCTCGCGGTGATGTCGGCGGTGTCCGTGCTCGACGGCCGCCTCTTCCACCCGATCCGCGAGTACGCCGAGGTCAAGGAGGCCATGCTGGAGTGCGCCCAGCGGTCCCTGCTGCTGGTGGACCACAGCAAGTTCGGCAAGACCGCGACGCACGCCTACGGCGACACCGGCCAGTACGACCGCGTCGTCACCGACCGCGGCACACCGGCCGAGGAACTGGCCGCACTGCGCCGCGGCGGCGTGACCGTCGATGTGGTCGACGCCTGACCGCACCAACGCGGGCCCCCGCAGCCGATGCCCCGTCCGGAGCGGGGACGTGATCCGTTCCGCGGGGGTGCTTTGGGGCCATCACCCCGGTTTCGCGACAACGTGGTGCTTTCGTCGGCCAAATGCGGACCGGCGCACAACGTCCGGGCTGCCGCGCCCGTCCTACCGCACGCATCTGTACACAGGCACTTCTCTGGAGGTAAGTCATGCGACGGTTGGGGACAGCGGCCGCGGTGCTCGTGCTGGCGGGCGCCGGGGTGGCGGGCACGGCCGGAGTGGCCGGCGCCGCGACCGGCCCGGTGGGTAAGGCCGCCCCGGCCACGACCTGTTCGACCGCCTGGGGCAGTGGCACCAAGTCCGCCACGGACGCGAACGCCACACCGCTGAAGAACGTCAGGACCAGCAGGAGCACCTGCTACGACCGCATGGTCTTCGACATCGGCGGCGCCACCGGAAAGGCCGGATACCACGTCGGATATGTCGACGCGTTCCACCAGGACGGCTCGGGCGAGAAAATACCGGTGAAGGGCGGCGCCATCCTGCAGATCTTTGTCTCCGCGCCCAGCCACGACCCGGAGACCGGCAAGCAGACCTACGCGGCCACGGCCGGCAAGCCGCTGCCCGGGGTGAACCTCGCCGGATACCGCACGTTCAAGGACACCAAATTCGGGGCGAGCTTCGAGGGGCAGTCCCAGATCGGTCTGGGCGTGCGTGCCAAGCTGCCGTTCCGGGTGCAGCAGTCCGGTCACGAGCTGATCGTGGACGTCGCCCACACCTGGTGATCCGGCACACCACCAGGGGCCGTCCGGTGCCGCCGCGCGGGAAGGCGTGAGCTGACGGTCCCCTGGTGGCGCCTTCGCCGGGCACAAAAAGAAATACCCCGGACCGAGTTGACGGCCGGGGTATTTCTCTGGGTATATTGGGGGCTTCTGTGCCTTGAGGAATTTCAGAACAGAAACTCACCTACGTACCGAACTTTATCCGAGCGGGGCTGAATTGTCAAACGAGGAATGGCAGCACGAGCAGGAATTCATCGATCTGCTCCACGACCGCCTCTCCGAACTGCGGGATCTGGCCGAGGCGACGGTGCACGCCGCCGTCCAGCCGCCGGAGGGCAATCACGCCCAGATGCGGCTGGAGCGCAATGTGCTGGTGGCCGAACAGTCCGGCCTGCTCGCCGCCTTCAACGCCGGGGAAAACGGCCTGTGTTTCGGTCGGCTGGCATTCCGCGACGGCCGCGACCACCACATCGGCCGGATCGGTATCCGGCGTGACGACGCGGACCGCACCCCGCTCGTCATCGACTGGCGGGCCGAGGTCGCCCGCCCCTTCTACCTCGCCACCGGGCACACCCCGATGGGGTTGCGCCGCAGGCGGCACATCACGACCGAAGGCCGGCGGGTCACCGGACTGCACGACGAGATCATGGACCTCGCCGACGCGGTACGGACCGGGCACGAGGGCACCGACGCGGACGCGGTCCTGCTGGCCGCACTCGACGCGGCGCGCACCGGACGGATGCACGACATCGTGCAGACCATCCAGGCCGAACAGGACGCCATCATCCGTGCCCCGCACCACGGCGTCCTCGTCGTGGAGGGCGGCCCCGGCACCGGCAAGACCGTCGTCGCACTGCACCGCGCCGCCTATCTGCTCTACGCCCACCGGGAACAGCTCGCCCGCCGCGCCGTGCTCATCGTCGGGCCGAACCCGGCGTTCCTCGGCTACATCGCGGAGGTGCTGCCCTCGCTCGGCGAGACGGGCGTGCTGCTCGCCACGCCCGGCGAACTCTTCCCGGGCGTGACCGCGACCGGCACCGACACCCCCGAAGCCGCCGAGATCAAGGGCCGGGCCGCGATGGCCGGGGCCCTCGCGGCAGCCGTCCGCGACCGGCAGTCCCTGCCCGACGAAGCGATCGTCATCGACCACGAGGACGGCGAACTGCACCTGGACGCCGAGATGGCGCGCGAGGCCCGGCGCCGGGCACGGGAGACCGGGCTGCCGCACCACCTCGCCCGCCCGCACTTCGCCTTCCGCATCATCGACGCGCTCACCGCGCAGCTGGTCGACCGGCTCGGTGCGGACCCCTTCGGCGGCCCGAACTTCCTCGGCCCGGACGACATCGCCCAACTGGGGAAGGCGATCGCCACCAGCGCCGAAGTGCACCATGCCATCGACGGGTTGTGGCCCGAGCTCAGCCCGCAACAGCTGGTCGCCGACTTCCTCGCCGACCCGGTCCACCTCCCGGACGCCGACGCGGACGCCATCCGGCGGACGGACGGCGCCTGGACGCCGGCCGATGTGCCGCTGCTGGACGAGGCGGCCGAACTCCTCGGTGAGGACACCTCGGCGGCCCGCGCCGCGGCCGAGGCGGAGCGCCAGGAGCTGATCGACTACGCGCAGGGCGTGCTCGACCTCTCCTACGGCTCCCGTACCCAGGAGTTCGAGGACCGTGACGACGAGGAGTCGGAGGTGCTGGCCGCGCACGACCTGGTGGACGCGGAACTGCTCGCCGACCGGCACGAGGAGGCCGACCACCGCAGCGCCGCCGAACGCGCCGCGGCCGACCGGACCTGGGCGTTCGGCCACATCATCGTGGACGAGGCGCAGGAGCTGTCGGCGATGATGTGGCGACTGCTGATGCGCCGTTGCCCGACCCGGTCGATGACGCTGGTCGGCGATCCGGCGCAGACCGCCGAGCCCGGCGGCTGCGGCTCCTGGGAGGCGGTCCTCGCGCCGTACGTGGACGACCGCTGGGAGCACGTCAGGCTCGGCGTCAACTACCGCACCCCATCCGAGATCATGGAGATCGCGGCGCAGGTGCCGCGGTCCGCCGACCCGTCCTTCACCCCGCCGCGATCGATCCGCTCCACCGGCGTCCGCCCGTGGGCGCGGCGCACGGACGACCTCGCGGGCGCGGTCGCCGACGTGGTCGCAGGGGAGCGCCACGAGGACGGCCGGCTCGCGGTGATCGCTCCGTCCGCCCACCACGAGGCGCTGGCCTCCGCCCTTCCTGACGTCTCCGCCGGGGCCGCTCCGGATCTGACCAGCCCGGTGGTGCTGCTCGGCCCGCGGCAGGCCAAGGGCCTGGAGTTCGACTCGGTGCTCGTGGTGGAACCCGCGGAGTTCGGTGCGAGCGACCTGTATGTCGCGCTCACCCGGGCCACCCAGCGGCTCGGCGTGCTCCACACCGGGCCGCTGCCGGCCGGACTGGAGACGCTGGCCCCCGCCGCTACCCCGGCCCGGTCGCTTCCCTGACGGCGCGGGCCGGCCTCACCCCTGCCCGACGGCCCGCCAGGCCCCCGCGGAGATCCGGAACAGCACGTGGGGGCGCACCGGGCCGTCGGGCACGTCGGGGTCGTCGAAGTCGTCGGCGGGGTCGCGGGTCATGCCGAGGCGGCGCATCACCGCCTGCGAGCGGAGGTTGGTGGTCGGCGTCATCGCCAGGATCTCCGGCAGGCCGAGGGTGTTGAAGCCGAAGGACAGGGCGGCCGCACCGGCCTCGGTGGCGTAGCCGTGTCCCCAGGCCGGACGGGCCAGCCGCCAGCCGGCCTCCACTCCGCTGAACGGCATGTGCTCATCGACCGGGTCCAGCCCCGTGAACCCGATGAACTCCCCGGTGGCGCACACTTCGAGGGCCCACCAGCCCCAGCCGCGGTCCGCGATATCGGCCTGGAACCGCGCGATGGAGGCCGCGCTCTGTTCGGGCGTGAGGACGTCGGAGAAGTGCGCGCGGACCTCGGGGTCGGCGTTCATCGCGGCCCAGGGGCCGAGATCGGACTCCCGCCATGGGCGGAGCAGCAGGCGCTCGGTGCGCAGTTCGGACATCGCGTCAAGCTAGCCGGTGCCCGTACTCGGGACGAGCGAATATCGCGGACCCCGGGACGGCATGCCGGGCCCCGGGCCCCGTAGGGGACGGCTCGGCGCGCGACACGATGCCGGCCTGTGCCGCGCGCCGTCCCCTCCTGGACCGGTCCCCGAGGCACGGACCGGCCGGGTGACCGGTGCGGTTACTTCACCGAACCGGCCATGATGCCCTGAACGAAGTGCCGTTGGAACGCGAAGAACACGATCAGCGGCACGATCAGGGACAGAAAAGCGCCGGGCGCCAGCACCCCGATGTTGCTGCCGAACTGCCGCATCTGCGACTGGAGGGCCACCGTCAGCGGCTGCGACGTGTTGTCGGCGAAGAGCAGGGCGACCAGCATGTCGTTCCAGACCCACAGGAACTGGAAGATGGCGAGGCTGGCGATGGCGGGCCGGCCCAGCGGCAGCACCAGCCGGGAGAAGATCCGCCACTCCCCGCCGCCGTCCATCCGCGCGGCCTCCAGCATCTCCTTGGGGATCTCCGCGAAGTAGTTGCGCAGCAGGAAGATGGCGAACGGCAGCCCGTAGGCGGTGTGGAAGAGCACCACACCGGGAATCGAGCCGAACAGCCCGAGCGCACCGAACAGCTTGGCCACCGGCAGCAGCCCGACCTGGACCGGCACCACCAGCATGGCGACCACGACCAGGAACACCCAGTCCCGGCCCGGGAACTCCATCCAGGCGAAGGCGTACCCGGCCAGCGCGGCGATCGCGACGACGGCCAGGGTGGTGGGCACCGAGATCAGCACCGTGTTCCAGAAGGCCTGGACGATGCCGGAATCCTTCAGCAGGGCCGCATAGTTGTCGAGTGACAGCCGGCCGGGCGCGGTGAACGCGGTCCACCAGCCACTGCTCGCGTTCGCCTCCTCCGTACGCAGCGAGGAGAGGAAGAGCCCGGCGGCCGGGGTGAGCCAGACCAGACCGATCAGGAGCAGGAACACCTGCGTCACCCCGCGGCTGAGCCACTTCACCGGCCGGGCACCCGCCCGCCGGCCGGACGCGGGAGTTCCGTGGACGGTGGTCATGACTGGCTCCTGCGGAAACGTCGGATGTTGAGGACCATGGCCGGGACCACCAGGAGCAGCAGCAGGACACCCAGCGCGCTGCCGAGCCCCTGGTTGTTGCCGCCGCCGAAGGAGACCAGCCACATCTGCAGGGCCAGGACGTTGGCGTCCTGCTGTACGGGACCGGGGGCGATGATGTAGACGAGGTCGAAGACCTTCATCACGTTGATCACCATCGTCACGAACACCACGCCCAGGACCGGGCCGAGCAGCGGAACGGTGATCCTGCGGAAGACCTGCCACTCGTTGGCGCCGTCCATCCGGGCGGCCTCCAGGACGTCCCGCGGCATCGAGGAGAGCCCCGCGCCGATGAGGACGAGCGCGAAGCCGGTCCAGATCCACATGTAGGCGCCGATGATGGCGGGGGTGATGAGGGCCGGACCGAGCCAGGAGACGCCCTCGTACGGCGGGGCGAAGTCCTTCGCGGGGAGCCGGACGGTGTAGGAACCGGGGGCCAGGCGGGCCAGACGGTAGGAGCCGTCCGACGCGGTGGTGGCGGTGGCCGCCACCTTGCCGCGGGAGTCGACCGCCTCGACCGGGAGCCGGGGCAGCCCGCGTTCGCCGCGGTCGACCCGGCCGGGCTTGCCGCCGCCGCCCGGGGTGAAGTCGAGGTAGACCACGCCGCGCAGTTCGCTGCCGGTGGCCGGGGACGCGGCGGCCGGTGCGGCGGGCCGCGCCTGCGACGGCATGTCCTTGGGCGCGACGCCGACCAGGCCGAGGTTGACGGTGTGTCCGGGGCCGGTGCGCCGTGCCGTGCGGTAGGAGCCGTCCTCGCCCTTGGTCAGCTGCTTGTCGCCGAAGCGGGCCTTGGCGGTGGGGAAGGAGACGGACTTCCCCTGGACGCTGTCGTGGATGCCGACGGTGACCGCGTTGAGCACACCGCGCTGCGGGTCCTGCTCGTAGGCGAGCCGGAAGATGATGCCGGCGGCGAGGAAGGAGATCGCCATGGGCATGAACATCAGCAGCTTGAACGCCGTCTTCCAGCGGATCTTCTCGGTGAGGACGGCGAGCACCAGACCGAGTCCGGTCAGCAGCGCGGGGGCGAAGACCACCCAGATCGCACTGTTGCGGATGGCCCGGAGTGTGGCGGGGTCCTGGAACATCGCGGTGTAGTTGTCGGCGCCGACGAAGGTGTCGCCCGAGGCGTCGTACAGGCTGCGGATGACCGAGAACACGATGGGGTACGCGACGAGGGCACCCAGCAGCAACAGCGCGGGGAACAGGAACACCGCGGCGATCCGTCGGCGGCGCCGGACCGCGTGCCGCACGGGGGCGCTCGCCCTGCCGGGGGCGCCGCCCGGGGGGAGGGACGCGGTGCCGCTCGTCGTCGGCGGCACCGCGGGAGTCGTGACAGACATGGGATCGGGCCCTCGGTCCTTACTTTCCGTACGCCTTGGCCGCGGCGGCCTCGAGCTTGCGGGCCGTGGCCTCGGGGTCCGACGGGTCGCGCAGGAAGTCCTGGAGCAGCTTCCACTCGCCGGCGCCCTGGGTGCCGCCGAAGGCCGCGGGGGCCTGGTCGGACATGTCGAAGCGCACGGAGTTCCCGGCGTCGGTCAGCCACTGCGCGGCCGTGCGGGTGACCTCGTCGTGGTAAGCGCCCGCGGGTACCTTCTTGTTGGGCGAGATGTAGCCGCCGGCCTTGGCCCACACCTCCGAGGCCTCGGGCGTGGCCAGGTACTTCACCAGCTCCATCGCGGCCTTCTGGTGCTTCCCGGCCTTGAGCACCACGGCCGCGTCACCGCCGCTGACCACCGGCGCCTTGCCGTCGCCGACCGCGGGGAAGGGGAAGAACCGGGCGTCCTTGCCGACCTGCTTGTGGAGCTCGTCGGTGACCAGGGCGCTGACGAAGTCCCCCTCGTAGACCATGGCCGCGCCCGGCTCCGGGCCGAAGACCTGCTGGACGGACTCGGGGAAGTCGGTGCGCAGCGCGCCCGAACCGCCGCCGGCCACCAGGTTCTTGTCGCCGAAGAGCTTGCCCAGCGCGGTGAGCGCCTTGACCACGGTGGGGTCGGTCCACGGGATCTTGTGGGCGGCGAGCTTGTCGTAGTTCTCCTGCCCGGCCTGCGAGAGGTAGACGTTCTCGAACCAGTCGGTGAGCGGCCAGCCGGCCTCACCCGCGACGGAGAACGCCGGCACACCCGAGTCGGAGAGCGTACGGCCCGTCTTCAGCAGCTCCTGGTACGTCTTCGCGGGCTTCACCCCGGCCTGGCCGAACGCCTCCGGGCTGTACCAGACCGTCGACTTGTGCGAGGCCTTGAAGTACAGGCCGTAGTACTTCTTGTCGACCGTGCCGTAGTCCTTCCACACCTTCGCGAAGTTCTTCCCGGCCGCCGCGCCGACCTCCGCCGAGAGGGGCGTCAGCCAGCCCTTCCTCGCGAACTGCTGGAGCACCCCGACCTGCGGCACCATCACCACATCGGGGGCGTTACCGCCCTCGACCTGGCTGCCGATCACCGTGGAGACGTTGTCACCGGTGGAGGAGAAGGTGACCTTCGCGCCGGTCCTGTCGGAGAACGCGTCCAGGACCTTCTTGAAGTTCCGCTGTTCCACACCGGTCCAGACACCGGCCACGGTGACGCTCTCACCACTCAGTTCCTGCTTGCCGCCCCCGGCGGAGACCCCGCCGCCGCAGGCGGTGGCGGAGAGCGCCAGGCCGAGCACGGCCGCGCCGGACAGGGCGGCTCGGGTGTGTCGTACTGCGGGTCGTCTCATCATGGGGATTCCCTTCGGGAGGAACTGCGGAAGGAGTGCGGGAGGACTGCGGAGGTCGGGCTGTCGAGAGGGCTATCGGGATTCGGGGGTGTCCATCCACCAGGCGGCGGTGGAGCCGGGGAGCGTGCCCGCGGGGCAGTCGCCGCTCGCCAGCAGCGGGAGACCCGGTACGGGGGCCGGCACCGGCGCGGTGCCGAAGTTGACGGCGCAGACCAGACCGTCGCCACGGACGAACGCCAGCACCTCGGGCGGTGACTCCAGCCAGCGCAGGGTGCCCTCGCCGAGCTGCGGAAGGCTGCGGCGCAGCGCCAGCCCCTCGCGGTACAGGTGCCAGAACGAGCGGGTGTCGGCCAGCGCCCGGTCCGTCGCGTGGTCGGCGAACCAGTCGGGCTGCGGCAGCCAGGGTCGTGCCGCGTCGGTACCGCTGGTGAAGCCGAACGGTGAGGCGTGCCCGGACCAGGGCAGCGGCACCCGGCAGCCGTCGCGGATGTGCTCCCGGCTGCCCGTGCGGTGGTAGATCGGGTCGGTGAGCACCTCGTCCGGCAGGTCGACGACCTCCGGCAGACCCAGTTCCTCGCCCTGGTAGACGTACGCCGCGCCGGGCAGCGCCAGCATCAGCAGCGCGGCGGCACGGGCCCGCGCCGGGCCCAGCCCGCCCGCGGACTCCGCCGGCTCGGCGCTCGCCGGAGCGGTCGCGTACCGGGTGACGGTCCGGACCTGGTCGTGGTTGTTGAGCACCCAGGTGACCGTGGAGCCGGTGCCCGCGATATCGGTGAGCGCCTCGGAGATGACCTTGCGGAAGGTGCCGATGTCCCAGCGCGCGGTCAGCAGGTGGAAGAAGAACGCCTGGTGCAGCTCGTCGGGTCGCACGTACGCCGCCTGTTCGCCCGGGGTCCGTACCGAGACCTCGCCGACCAGCAGCCGGTCGTGGCCGTCGCGGGCGGTGTACTCCTCGCACAGCGCGCGCCAGTCGCGCCACACCTGGTGGACCTCGGGCTGGTTCCAGGCCAGCGGATTGACCGAGTCGCGGGTCCGCTCGTCGGCCGACGGGTCGGGGGAGTCGGGCAGTTCGGGGTGCTTGAACAGCCCGGCGGCCACGTCGATACGGAAACCGTCGACCCCGCGGTCCAGCCAGAAGCGCAGCACCTCGTCGAAGGAGGCGCCGACATCGGGGTGGCGCCAGTTCAGGTCTGGCTGCTCGGGGGTGAACATGTGCAGGTACCACTGGCCCGCACCGCCCTCCGCCTCCTCGACCCGGGACCAGGCGGGGCCGCCGAACATGGCCCGCCAGTTGTTGGGCGGCAGCTCGCCGTTCGCCCCGCGCCCGTCGGCGAAGTGGAAGAGCGACCGTGCCGGGCTGCCCGGACCGTCCGCCAGCGCGGCGCGGAACCACGGGTGCTCGCTGGAGCAGTGGTTCGGCACGATGTCCAGGAGCACCTTCAGCCCCAGCCGGTGGGCGTCGGCCACCAGGAGGTCGAACTCGGCGAGATCGCCGTACACCGGGTCGACCTCGCGGTAGTCCGCGACGTCGTAGCCGTGGTCGTGCTGGGGCGAGGGGTAGAAGGGGCTGAGCCAGATGCCGTCCACCCCGAGCTTCTTGAGGTACGGCAACCCCGTCCGCACACCGGCCAGGTCGCCGATGCCGTCGCCGGTGCTGTCGAGGAAGCTGCGGACGTAGACCTGGTAGATCACGGCGTCGCGCCACCAGTGCCGTGCGGAGTTCCGGGAGGCCCCGGCGGCCGGCGCGAGGGCGGCGGAGTCCGTACCGGGGAGGGAGGGGGAGGGCGCGGAGCCGGCGGTGGAGCCGTTCCCTGCCGTGGCTATGAGCATCTGCCGTGATCCCGTCGTGCATGGGCAAGCCGTGCGGCTGCGAGTCGCTGTTATGCATGCATGTTAAGTAGGCATGTCTTTTGAGTGTCAACGAAATGGTCGAAAGTCGCTGCGAGATGCCCGGATTTGCGGGGAATTGGGTAGCGCGCCTATACCTAACAAGTAGGTAGGGGGAGGGGGGAAGGGTGAGCGCTGCGGGTCAGCCGCGGCCGACGATGGCCGTCAGTTCCCGGGCCAGCCGGGCGACGGTGGCGTCCGTGCTCCGCCGGTGGATCAGCGCGTCGTGCATGACCGCCTGCACCGCCAGGCTCACCTGGTCGTACTGCGGGCTCTTGATGCGCGGCTTGGCCGCCAGCACGGCCCGCTTGAGCGCCGGCAGGTACGGGAAGCGCCGCACCAGCTCCGGGTCCGTGTACAGGCCGGCCCACACCGGCGGCAGGGCGCCCTCGGTGAGCACCCGGCGCTGCACCGACTCGGTCGTCAGATAGGAGATCAGGTCGGTGGCCGTCTTCTGGTGCCGCGACTGGGTGTTGACCGCCAGATTGGAGCCACCCAGCGCGCTGGAGCCCGGCCCGTCGGGACCCGGCAGCGGCACCGCACCGAACTTCCCCGCCACCCCGGAGGACCGGGCGTTGGCCAGCGCATAGGCGTAGGGCCAGTTCCGCAGGAACAGCAGCCGGCCGTCCTGGAACGCCTTGCGGGACTCCTCTTCCTTGTACGTCAGGGCCCGCCGCGGAATCCATCCCTCGCGCACCCCGTCGAGCAGGAAGGACAGCCCACGACGGGCCGCCGGGGAGTCCACCGTCACCCGCGTGCCCTCGCCCGCGAGCACCGTGCCGCCGGCCGACTGCACGGCCTCCACGGCATTGGCGGTCAGCCCCTCGTACGGCAGGAACTGGCCCGCGTAACCGTCCAGCCCGTACTTGGGCGCGACCGTCTTCGCCAGGTGCGTCAACTCGGCCCAGGTGCGCGGCGGTCGCGCGCCCTCCCGGTCGAGCACGTCCTTGCGGTAGTAGAGCAGCCCGGCATTGGTGACATACGGGACCGCGTAGAGCCGGCCCCGGAAGGTGGCGGTGTCCACCACGGGAGGCAGGAAGCGCTTCAGCGGGAACCGCGCACCGTCCACGGGCCTGATCCAGCCCGCGGCAGCGAACTCCGACGTCCACGCCACATCGATGTTCAGCACGTCGAAGCGGTCACTGCGGGAGCGCAGCTCGGTGACCATCTGCGCGCGCACCTCGTCGGCGGCGTCCGGCAGCTCGACCAGGGTGACCTTCTCGCGCGGGTGCCGGTCGTTCCAGCCGTCGAGGACACCCCGCAGATAGCCCGTGAGGTCTCCGCCGGTGACGAGCGTGATCGGGCCCCGCCCGTCCGGGCCGCCTGCCGGTTCCCCGGCCCGCGCGCCCGCACTGCCCGCGAACAGCAGAGTGCAGACCAGCAGAGCCCGGCCCACGGCGCGCTTCCACCGCATGGGCTCCTCCTTGAACCAGGCGTCGACGGGACACGGGCCGACAGCCCGCCCCATGTATACCTGTTAGCCATGCGGGATACTAGATGCTGCAGGAAGATGCGAGAGCGACCCGGCTCACAGCCGTATGGGGTCAGATGACCGGCAACTAGGGCTGATCCGAATGACACCCCCGGGGCGGGGAGGGAGAGGGAGAGCGTGCGGCTGCCACTCCTGGCGCTGTTGGTCAACGGTCCCGCACACGGCTATGAACTCAAGCAAGCCCTTGAGAACCTCCTGGGCGCCGCATACCCTCAGCCGAACGTCGGCCAGATCTACGTCACCCTGGGCAGGCTGGAGAAGGCGGGCCTGATCGAGGGAGAGGACGTCGAGCAGTCGGACCGCCCGAACAAGCGCATCTACCGGATCACCGCGGCGGGACGCGAGACGGTGGACGCCTGGTTCGAGGAGTCCACCGCCGAACCACGGGTCCGGGACGAGTTCTTCATGAAGCTCGCCCTGGCCCCCCACACGGGGACCGCGGACCAGATCGCCCTGATCAACAAGCAGCGCCGCCACTACCTCAACACCATGCGTGACCTGTCGAAACTCGCGGCGGGTGAGGACCGGGAGAACCGGGTGGCACAACTGCTGATCGAGGGCGCGATGCTGCATCTGCAGGCGGACCTGGACTGGCTGGAGCGCTGTCAGGAGGAGTTGGAATGAACCGGGACGAGCCGTCCGGCCCGATAGTCCGGGCAGCCGGCCTGGTGAAGACCCACCGGCCGGAAGGCGCTGCCCCGGTCCACGCCGTCCGCGGTGTCGACCTCAGCGTCGAACGCGGTGAGTTCGTCGCCCTCACCGGCCCCTCGGGAGCCGGCAAATCCACCCTGCTGCATCTCCTCGGCGGCCTCGACCGGCCCGACAGCGGTTCCCTCTGGATCGACGGCCGCCAGGTCGACACCTACAGCGAGGCCCGCTGGGCGGTGCTGCGCCGCAACCACATCGGCATCGTCTTCCAGTTCTTCAACCTCGTCTCCAACCTCACCGTCGCCGACAACGTCGAACTCCCCGCGCTGCTGGCCGGGCGGTCCCCCCGGCAGGCCCGCACCGACCGGGCCGAGCTGCTCGACGAGCTGGGACTGACCGGCAAGGAGAACACCACACCGGGCGAGCTGTCCGGCGGCGAACAGCAGCGCGTCGCCCTGGCCCGCGCCCTGGTCAACAGCCCCAGCCTGCTGCTCGCCGACGAACCGGCCGGCAGCCTCGACAGCAAGGGCACCAGGGAGGTGCTGCGGCTGCTCGCCCGCTTCCACCAGCGCGGCCAGACGATCCTGCTGGTCACCCATGACGCCAGGATGGCCAGCGCGGCGGACCGGGTGATCAGCTTCTTCGACGGCCAGGTCGTCGACGACGCACACCTCGGCGGCGCCCCGAAGCGCCCCGCGGCCGGTGTGGCCGACGTACTCAAGCTCCAGGGCTGACCGTGCGAGCGGCGGCACGCTGGACGCGGGCGCATCTGACGGCACACCGCCCGGCGGCGGTACTCACCGCGCTGGCCACGGCCGGGATCACCATCTCCCTGCTGCTGGCCACCGCCCTGTTCGCCTACGCCACCGACCCCTGGCAGCGGGCCTTCACCCAGTCCTCCGGCGCCCACGTCTGGATTCACACCCAAGGCGGCGCCGCCGCCGGATCGCTGGCAGGACTGGACGAGGTACGCGCCGCCTCCGGTCCCTTCCGTACGGTCCGCACCACCGCGAGCCTCCGGCCCGGCGACGCCAGGGCGACCCTGGAGCTGCGCGGCACCGCGCAGCGCCCCACCACCGCCGCACCCCAGATCGTCGCGGGCCGCTGGCTGGAGACGGGCGCCGACGCGGGGGCCACCAAGGGCATCGTCCTGGAGAGTTCGGTGGCCCACGCGATGTGGGCCAAGCCGGGCGACACCATCGAGCTGAGCGGCTTCCCCGGACAGCTGCGGGTGGTGGGCGTCGCGGACACCGCCGAGGTCACTTTCCGCGCGGGCGGGACACCGGGCGTGGCCTGGGTGCTGCCGGAGACCCTCGACGCCTCCGACGCGGGCCGCGACCAGCGCGGACGCGCCATCGGCCTCCGGCTCGGCGACCCCGCGGACACCGACTACGTCGTCCAGCGGGCGGTCACCCGGCTCGGCGCCGACCAGATCACCGATGTCTCCACCTGGCGGCAGGCCAAGGCCGAAGCCGAGGGGGACAACCAGCTGCTCGGGCGGCTGCTCGGCGTCTTCGGACTCGGCGCCCTGCTCGCCGCGGCCCTGGCGGTGGGCGGCGCCATCAGCACCAGGGTCCGCGGACATCTGCGGGACATCTCCATCCTCAAGGCCATCGGCTTCACCCCCGGCCAGGTGGTCCGGATGTTCGTCGCCCTGCACCTCGGCCTCGCGCTGCTGGGCGTCGCCCTCGGGGCGCTGCTCACCCAGGCCGTCGGCGCACTGGTGCCCGGCCGGATCGGGGAGGCGATGGCCCTGTGGCGGCAGCTTCCCGGACACGGCTGGCTGACCCTGGTGATCTCCGGCGGTGTGCTGGCGTTCATCGGCGCGGCGACCTGCCTGGCGGCGTGGCGGGCCGGACGGGTGCCTCCGGTACCGGTGGCCCGTGCCGCCACGGCCCCCGGCGGCCGGGCCTCCGCGCTCACCCGCCGGGCGCTCGGCCTCCGCGCCCCCCCGGCGCTGGTCCTCGGCTGGCGCGGTGCCTTCCACCGTCCGCTGCGCTCCTCGGCAGCCGTGGCACGACTGGCCGTCCCGCTGCTGCTGATCACCATCGCGCTGGGGGCCTGGACCACCCTGGACCGCTTCACCTCACACCCCGAGAACGTCGGCCTGCCCGCCGCCCTCACCGCGCGCTCCGACACCCTCAGCGACCAGGAGCTACGCCAACTCCTCGGCTCCCAGCGGCAGATCACCGCCTACCCCGGAGCCGAGGTCCAGGCACTCGTACCGGGCCAGACCGGGACAATCACCCTGCGCGGGCTCGGCACGGACGCCCACCCGTACCCCGGCGCCGTGGTGGAAGGGCGCGCGGCGCGCGGCCCCGACGAGGCGGTCGCCGGACAGGGCCTGCTCGACCTCCTGGACGCGCGGGTCGGCGACTGGGTCCGGATGACCGTCGCCGGCCGCCCGTACGTCCTCCATATCGTCGGCCGCGGCATCGAGACCGCCGACGCCGGCCGGGCCGTCTCCACCACCCTGGACACCCTGCGCGAAGGCGAGACCGGCGAGGCGGCGCCCGAGGCCTCCCGCCCCTCGCGCCCGGACTTCTATCAGCTGGTGCTGCACCACGGCGCCGACCCGGACGCGGTGCGGGACGCCCTGTCCGAGGCGTCCGCCGGCCGCCTTGAGGTGCGCGAGATCCCGAACCCCGCCGACCAGCTGTCCGCGGTCCGGGCCGTCAGCGTCGGGCTGATCGCGGTGCTGATCCTCATCGGGCTCGTGGAGCTGGCGACGACGGTCGGTGCCGGTGTCCGCGACCGCAGCCGTGACCTGCTCGCGCTCCGGGCCGTGGGGCTGACGCCGCGTCAGATCACCGCGGTCATCGTCTCGGCCACCGCCTTCATCACCCTGGCCGCCGCGCTGGCCGGCACGGCTCTGGGCGCCCTCGCCTCCCAGTGGCTGATCGACCTCCAGGGGCGCACCAGCGGCTGGGGGGCCGGGATCGCCCAGCGCCCCGCCCTGGGGACCCTCCTGCTGGTCGTCGTCATCGCCGTCACCATCGCCGCGGCGGCCTCGGCCGTCCCCGCCGCCCGCGCGGCGCGACGCCGGCTCGCGGACTCGGCCACCGATCTGCTTTAGGCGGTGGGGTGCGGTGCCGGGCCGGGTCGGGCCCGGGCGTCGGCCGGGACGTGTGGCGGCCGCTTCGGGGCCGGGGCGTCGGCCCCCGGCAGGACGGTGGTCTCAACAGCGGAAGGTCCCCGACCGCAATCCGGTCGGGGACCTTGTGGTGTCCGGTTCGGCTGTCCGTTATCGCGCCGTGCCGAAGTCCTGCGTCCAGTAGTCGTCGGGCTGTGCGTGGCCGACGCCGATCTCCTTGAAGGAGCAGTCGAGGATGTTGCGCTTGTGGCCGGGGCTGGACATCCAGCCCTTCATCACGCTTTCCGGCGTGGAGTAGCCGTAGGCGACGTTCTCGCCGTAGGAACTCCAGTTGTAACCGGCCCGGGTGATCCGGTCCTCCGGATTGGAGCCATTGGAGCCGGTGTGGGACATGTTCCGGTGGTCCGCCATGTCCTTGCTGTGGTCCTGGGCGGCCTTTGTCAGTTTTGCGTTCACGGTCAGCGGCGAGCAGCCGGCCTTACGGCGCTCACTGTTGACGAGTTCCACGACGCGGGCCGTGGCGCCCGATGCCTTGGCGGCGGGCTTCGAGGCGCTCGGGGACGCGGCGGGTGCCGGAGTGGCCTTCGCGGCCGGCTTCGCGGTCGGCTTCGCGCTCTTCTGGGCCTTCGACGGCCGGTGGTCCTTGGACCACTCATGATCGAAGGAAGTGTTCTGCCACTTCTCATGGTGCCGACCGCCGGAATTCTCCTGGCCGTCGCCGAAACAGGCCATGGCAACAGAGGGCACGCCCACGGCGCCAATGGCGACGGCAGCGATGGTTATCTGCCGGTAGCGCCGCTTCTTGCGATGTTTACTCATGCGTGACCTCACTCGGTAATTGCCCAGCGTCCCCCGGCGCGGCTGGCTCTGTGCAATCCCCGCGCCTGAGCTGCGAAGACGCCTTGCGGTCGACATTCTTGGGGCGCTCGGAGAGCAAGGCAACGAAGCTCACTACTACTGCGCTTCGTAGTACTGCAGGACCCTTGCAATGGAAGTACGAACGTGCTGGCCCAGAATTCGGCGCTTTTGATTTCGCTGTTGCCCCGTCAGATGTGCTGATGTGGTGAACCCGTGGGCAAGCGAGTCCGGCAAGCCCAATGACGCCTGATCTCGTGCGCGAAATTCCCGGGTCAAGACGGACAAGTCTCCTATGTCACCGCGAGCGCTCTCTACTATCTGGCTTAGTTGGTGTCCGACGTCGGTATGACGGATGTCACGTCGCCGTGGAATTCGGCTGTCGGCGGGCCTCGCGTCCGAGGGGAGGCGGCCACCGCGGCGGAACCGCAGCGTGTGCACGAGCCATCGGGGAACCCAAAGATCACGAAGGTCACCGAGGATCTCGGTCGAGCCGCGCATCTGAAGGCAGGGATTTCCCCGCATCATCGGTCGCGACAAATCCCTTGCCGGGCGGGAGTTGTCCGGTTGTCCATGCCGTCAACGGGTGGGTGGGCTGTCTCTCAGTCCGCGCCGAGCATGGTGTGGCGGAACCCGGGTACCGGGCCCAGCACGCCCAACGTACCCGTGGAGGAGGCACGTCAACTGATGACCCGTTATGACGCGACCGGCGAAGACCCCGACCCGCTGCCCCGTGACCTGCCGAACCACCAGGCCGATGCCGCCAGCCCGGTTCCCGACCCCTGGGACCCCGAGCTCCCGGAGGGCGAGAGCGACGGGCCCGATGAGACGATTCCCGACACCGATCAGGCAGGCACCGGGCGGAGCGGTGGTCAGAAGGCCGCGGGGTTCCGCACCGACCAGCCCATTCCGCATGAGCCGGTCGACTGACCTGCGCAGGTGACTGATGAGGGCAGGGGGCGGCGACCAGCTCGCCAGGTCCCGCCCGGACGTCTCCTCCAGTACGGCCAGCAGGTCGGTCAGCCGGGTGTTGCCGTAGGCGTGCCGCTTGAAGTAG